>CAYZJL010000010.1:0-23008 GCA_964478615.1 uncultured Zetaproteobacteria bacterium | reverse complement strand
TGCACCAGCAGTTCATTTACTTGCGTCACTTCCCATGATTGATTGGCACCACGACGGTCTCGCAGCAACGAATCTGCCTCATCGAGAACCAGAACAGCATTTTCTTGTCTTGCCTGTTCAAACATGCGGGCAATATTTTGTTCGGACTGGCCAACGTACATACCTAAGATATCCGAGGCGCGTTTGCTCAAGAGCGGTTGATCCAATTGCTTGGCGATATATCCGGCCAGTGCTGTTTTACCCGCGCCTGGTGCACCGTAAAAACAGATATTGCCGCGTTTGTTGCGTTGCAATCCTTCTACCAAGTTTGGAATATCGATATTCACATTTAAATAATCGAGGCTGTAATGCGTGGCATGCGCCTGTTTCCGCCCAAACGGCTTTTGCCCCATGGCTTTGGCGCTGTTGCCAAGTACCTTTTCCAGTACACGTTCGGCAGCCTGCTGATCGGCACACGCCATCCGCTGCAAGACCTTGGCCGCTTGAGTAACCTGCGCCGGTGACAGCTCTTCATGTTCGGACAAACGCTGCATGAATGGTTCAGATACCGGCGTACTAGCCAGACGAGATCGAACAATATTCAAACGTACCGACCTTGGTGGTGTATTCAATTCCATTGCATAATCAAATCGGCGCAGGAAGGCTGGGTCAATTTGGCTGATCTGATTGCATACCCAGATGGCCGGTGTCTGATTTTCCTCCAGCGCCTTGTTGATCCACCCCTTGTTCTCACCCGATTTCATTTCCATGCCAAAGAATGAAAAGCCACGTGACGGGAAAATATCTTCCACCTCATCAAACAGAATCAGGCTGTTTTTATCTCCGGAGAGCATCTGCTGGCAAAAGCGATAGCCCTCCATGCGGCGATTGGCATTGACCGGATCACCATCCTCACCTTCCGTTTTGACCTCAAACAGATTGACCCCGATAGATTTAGCCAGCAGTCGAGCCAGCTCTGTCTTGCCGGAACCTGGCGTACCATACACCAGGACATTTACCCCTTTCTCTTGTTCATGCATGGCCGCAGTCAGCATGCCCTGCAGCAATTCGACATCTTCAATCGCATGCGGGTAGTCCGACGCATCCAGCGTGGCCGGTTTCGCCGGCACCAGGAAATGACGTAATAACGCTTCTTCATTCTCATTCTCGCTCATCAGCGCTTCAACTAGCCCATCCATCGGCTCAATTTCCAGACCGGAGCGATAATTCTCATCCAGCTTAATCAGACCGCTACTGCGCAGTGCCGCACTACCAGCCATAGCCTTGCCGATAGCGGATGGCTCGGTTCGAAGTGTTTTTGCCAGCCCAGCATACAGTTGCGTTTCACTCGGCGTATGCAGACGCTCGAAACAACCCTTCAATGGTTCATAGCGCTGCTTCAATACGACCAGCGCCAAAATCTGCTGCTGAATAGCAGTCAACGGAATGCGACTGGCCATCAAGGTGATATTGGTAAACAAGGAACCGGATAGATCTGTTGATTGAGTACAGACCCGCCTCTCATGCTCTTTCAACTGAGTGCGCATGAATGCTTTTAACTCTGTGGGCTTGATTTTCGTTTCATCCTTATCGGAGAAATTCAGAAATTCCCGCAAATCGTCATCCATGAATCCACGCTTCTTTTCAAAGAGCCCTTTAAAAGCCGAGGCACTCCCCAACATCATCCGCAACAGCCAAACTGCAATCACTGCATGATATTCATCCTCTACATCAGCACTCTCCACACAGGCCAACCGAATCTGCGTACTCTTCTTTTTTGCAACCATCTCTCGCACCTCTCATCATCTGATAGGCGAAAGAATAAACCACGCTGCGACATATAAGGTCGCATTCGATATTAACATCTGATTTGATGATTGATGATTGATTATTCATGCCATCCAGGGGATGCTGAACCACTTCCAGATCAGCCGCCGTCGCAAGCATCTTCTCGTACTTGCAATCAGGATGAGTCCTTTCTGCTTGCTTAGTTGAAAATTGGATGTATGAGTAAACTTTCTTCTTCGACATGATTGTGGCTCCTTAAAACGTAAAGCCTTTATGTTTGTCGGTTCTTTATTCGCGGCTTGAGGTGGCTTTACGACTAATGTGGCCGCAGTGTGTACTTTGCGGTAAAAGATAGTGATAGAAGATTTACGTAGCGGAATTTTGTTGTATAATGGATGATAGTCGCTGCATGATTTAGATCAGCAGGGTTAACAGGAGGACTCTTATGTCATATTCCAGAATTTTTGCACGTGATATTATGAACAGTTCTCCACCGCATTGTCATATGGATCTGTCGGTGGAAGAGGTTGCCAAACGATTTGCTGATGAAGATATAACAGGCATGCTGGTTGTGGATGATGATCAGCGTCTGTTGGGTGTGATCACCGAAAGCAATTTGATTGATCAGCAGCGTAATCTGCATCTGCCGACTGCGATTGCACTGTTTGATATGGTGATTCCCATGGGAGCTGCGAAATTTGAAGAAGAGCTTGCCCAGATGCAGGCCATGACGGTGGGTGATCTGGTGCAGACCGATGTGGTATCTGTGAGGGATGATGTCGATTTGAATGAAGTCTCCAGTATCATGAGTGATCAACGTATTTATCATTTGCCTGTGCTGGATGAGACGGGTGACACTGTAGTGGGTATGATTTGTAAGCATGATGTCATTAAAGCGCTGGTTGCGCATTAATATCATTCTAAAAAAGCTTGAATATAGATTGAAGGAATATTGAAACTTTTCTCCCAAAACGAGACAGAAACGATTGCTATCGCCAACGACCTTGCAGCATCGCTCAAAGTGGGCGATGTAGTGGCGTTGTCCGGTGAACTGGGGGCTGGAAAAAGTGTGTTTTGTCGTGCCTTGATGCGCGCTCTGGGTGTTGTCGATGAGGCGCTTCCCAGCCCTACGTTTGCAGTTATTCAGGAGTATGACGGGGCTGATGGTGTGAGCGGAGAACGCCGCAAGCTTGCGCATATGGACTGGTATCGGCTTGGTGATGCGGACGAGGTTGATATGCTTGGGGTGCGTGATTATTTTCAACCACCATGGATTTGTTTGATTGAGTGGGCAGAGCGGGCGCATGTGTTGCTTTCTGAGCATGTTATTCATGTTCAAATAAGCTGTGTGGAGCATGATCTGAGTGCGCGTGAGATTGATATTACGGGATCAATATTTAAACAGTGACTTTATTGGTGGCATGTTTATCTGTTGCCTGAGTGAATATGAAAAAATCATGTTGGTGCATCAGTCGGAAAAAGCTTCTCCATAACAGGCTTCCCACTCTTTCTGACTGCGGAATTCAATGCCCAGTTGTTTCAGATGACCATCGTGAATATCGAAGATTAAACCAATCACACTAACCTGTTGCCCCCGTTTCCACGCTTCACGCACGATGGTATTGCGGCAAATATTGTGTACTTGTGCTTCAACATTAAGTTCAGCCAATCGTTCAGAGCGCTCTTTATGGGGCAGCTTTTTCAGTTCCGCAGCGTGCCTGTTGTATACAAAACGCACCTGATCCAGCCATAGGTCTACTGGCTGGATGCCGCTGTGTTCAAGTGCAGCATGAATGCCACCACAACCATAATGGCCGCATACGATGATGTTGGGCACCTTGAGTTCATCAATGGCATACTCAAGTACGGCCAAAGAGTTTAAATCATTGGTGGCAAAGACATTGGCAACGTTGCGATGTACAAACAGGGAGCCCATAGGCAGGCCACAAAGCCTGTCGGGACCAACACGCGCATCTGAACAGCCAATCCACAATGTTTCAGGACTCTGGGCTTGTGAGATATTTTCGAAGAAACCAGGATCATCTTGTGAGACCTGATCTGCCCATGAGTGATTGTAAGCAAGCATTTTCTTAAGAGATGGCATAATGGATGAGTCTAGACGGTAGAACTTGTAGGGGAAAGAGATTTAATTGATTTAATTGGTTGGTGAATCTTATGGAAGTCTGTCAAATGGATAATTCCAGTCCAGCATCATCACCGTCGTTCCTGTTTGTGTTAGGCGCATCCGAATCTGAATCTATGTTGGCCATTTTCATTTTCAAACGCAGATTATTGGCTGAATCAGCATTTCTAAGTGCTTCGATTTCTGAAATTTTGCCGTTTTTCCACAGCTCGAAGAGGGCTTGATCAAATGTGCGCATGCCGTATTGCGCACTGTCTTCCATGGTTTCTTTGATGGCGCTGACATCGCCTTTAAGAATCTGGTCAGATAACCGTGGTGTGTTGATCATGATTTCGATTGCGGCAGTGCGTTTACCATCCAGCGTTTTGACCAGCCGTTGTGATAAAATGGCACGCAGGTTCAAGGCCAGGTTCATATAGACTTGTTGATGACGCTCTTCAGGAAAGAAATTAATAATGCGTTCTAGTGCCTGATTGGCGTTATTTGCATGCAGGGTAGCCATGGCCAAATGCCCTGTTTCTGCAAAAGAGATGGCATGCTCCATCGTTTCTCTCTCTCGGATTTCACCCAGTAGAATAACATCGGGAGCCTGTCTGAGGGTGTTTTTCAGTGCGGCACGGAACGATGCTGTATCGGAGCCGACTTCACGCTGGGAAACAAAACATTTTTTATGGGTGTGCATAAATTCAACAGGATCTTCAATAGTGATAATGTGGCCCGCCTGATTGGCGTTGCGCCAGTCTACCAGTGCCGCCAAGGATGTGGATTTACCAGATCCTGTAGCGCCAACCATCAGTACAAGTCCACGCTTGCTCATGGCGATATCTTTGAATATGTCAGGTAGATTTAAATCATCAAGAGAGGGGATTTCGGTGGTGATTTGCCGAATGACCATGCCTACAGAACCACGCTGGCGGTAGACATTGACGCGAAAACGCCCCAGAGCAGGCACGGCAGCAGATAGATTCATCTCCATTTCAATAGCAAATTCAACTTTCTGTTTTTCATTCATCAAACTGTTGGCCAGTTTTTCGATGATAGCAGGGTTGATGGGCATTTCCCCCAGACGCAGGATAACGCCGTCAATGCGGTAACCCGGAGGAGCTCCAGCCATTAAATATAGGTCAGATGCATCCTTATCTACCATCACCTGTAATAACTGTTTGATCGAAACCTCATCGTTCATGCATCTGCTCCGTTAATATGTGCTCACACTATTGGGGGGCAAGAAGCAAAAGACATACCAATACGAGAACGTTTATCCGAAAGAGCTGTTCAGGTTTAACCCTGGGGTTGTTTTTGGGTTATAACATCATCTTAACATCAGGATGGGCATGTAAAGCACGGTAGAGTGTATCAATTTGTGATTTGCTGGTGGCTGTGCTGGTGGCTGTAACTGCCAAATACTTAGCTGTTCGACTTGGCTTTGATCTTACAGCGCCTTCACCAAGATCAGGTACGTGTTTACGAAGGATCATTACGACTTCATGTTCAAAGTCAGTATGATTGTTTCCCATGACTTTGACTGGGAGCTGACATGGAAACTTCAACAGTGTCTCTTCGCTCACAATAGCTCCTCATGTTTATTAACAGGCTTTGAAAATTTTAAATATCGTCAAATCTGCTGATCATGCAACACCAATGATGGTCATGCCACTGATGTTAATATGTAATACTAAGCTCATGCTGGCGACCATGTGGGTATGAAATCTATTCGAAACTACGCATTTGCGCTGTTGTTGCTGTTTTTATTCAATGTAAACAGTGCATTGTCAGGTGAGACGATTCACCTGACCCAGACAAACTGTCAGTTTGTTGAGGCTGAGAATGGTTTGGATCATCACTATAAAAGCAGCTCTTCAGATGATTGCGTGCGCCTGAATGCAAAGAGTGCTGATCAACGTTTGGCTAAAGCACAAGTGTTACGCTTAAAGGCTGGTGAATATCTGTTTCGCGTGAAAAACCGCGATGTGCCTTATGCGTTGGGGTTCTGGTTACGTGGTTCCGGTTTTTCTCGTTTAACGTTGCCGAGCGTTTCCGGGGGCGGTATTGGAACGGGGCAAAGCAAAGATTATGCTATAACGCTTGAGCAGGGAAAGTATCTCTACTCTTGCCCTCTGAATCCCACCCCTGATTATATCTTACACGTTGAATAGGAGAACTGATGTTGAAACGAATGATGCCAATAATTATATTGGCGATTGTGCTGGGGCTGTTTATTGGCATCGACCTTGCGCACTATATTACTCTTGATGCTTTAACAGAACATAGAGTCAGCTTGTTAAGCTGGGTGGATCAGTATGTCATAATGGCTCCATTGCTGTATGTGTCGCTTTATATCGTTGTGGTTGCATTTTCGCTGCCGGGTGGTCTGGTGATGACGGTTAGTGGTGGTTTTCTGTTTGGTGCAATAGCTGGTGGCTTGTATGCTGTTATTGGCGCAAGCCTTGGAGCCACGGCTCTGTTTTTGATCGCCAAAACATCCGTGGGTGATTATCTGTTATCGAAAGCGGGGGATATGGTTCACAAGATGCAAAAGGGGTTTGCGGAGGACGCCCTGAGTTATATGTTTGTATTGCGTTTGGTGCCGCTGTTTCCGTTTTTTATTGTTAATCTTGTACCGGCTTTTTTAGGCGTACCGCTACGTACATATGTCGTAGCTACATTTTTCGGCATTATGCCTGCGACATTTGTCTATGCTCTGGCCGGTTCCGGCCTTGGCAGTGTCTTGGACCAAGGTCAGGGTATAACACTTACAGGCATACTTACGCCTGAAATGCTGGCTGCTTTATTGGGGCTGGCACTGTTGGCGATGATTCCAGTCATATACAAACGATTGGCTAACAGAGCAGTGGCAAAAGGAGAGGGTGAGTGAGTCAAACAGCTGATAAGATCATCAATGTTGATATTTGTGTGGTTGGAGCCGGTTCCGGAGGTTTGAGTGTGGCTGCCGGAGCATCTCAAATGGGTGCAACGGTGGCACTGGTTGAAAAGGCTGACATGGGTGGCGACTGCTTGAATACTGGCTGTGTGCCATCAAAGGCTCTATTGGCAGCCGGGCATGCTGCTCAGTCGATGCGTGATGCCGGGGCATTTGGTATTAAAGCTCAAACAGCTGAGATTGATTGGAAACAGGTGCATGATCATGTGCATAGCGTGATCGATGCGATTGCTCCGAATGATTCGCAACAGCGCTTTGAAGAGATGGGAGTGATAGTTATTCGTGCGGCTGGAAGCTTTGAAGATGAGCGCACACTGCGGGCTGGAGACAGGCTGATTCGTGCCAGATATTTTGTGTTGGCTACAGGTTCATCTGCCTTTGTGCCGCCGATTGATGGTCTGGATCAGGTCGACTATTTAACCAATGAAAATATATTTGATAATAGTGAAGCTGTTGAACACTTGATTGTCATCGGTGGTGGCCCGATCGGTATGGAGATGGCCCAGGCACATCTGCGTTTGGGGGCAAAAGTGACGGTGATGGAGATGGCCCGTCTGCTGATGAAAGATGATCCGGAATTAACCAGGATCGTGATTGATCGATTAGCATCAGAGGGTATGGCATTTCATGAAGGTGGACGTGATCTGCGTTTGGAGAAAGCAGCCGATGGAAAGATTGCAGTGCGATGCCAAACTGATGCAGGGGCACAGTGTGCTATCGGTTCTCATCTGCTGATTGCAACCGGGCGACGTGCCAATGTGAATGGATTGAACCTGGAATCGGCAGGTGTTGTCTATAGCTCTAAAGGTGTAGAGGTAGATGCACGCTTGCGCAGCAGTAACAGGCGCGTTTTTGCCATTGGCGATGTGGCTGGCCCATATCAGTTTACCCATATGGCAGCCTATCAGGCCGGTATCATTATTCGCAATATGTTGTTTAAATTACCAGCTAAAGTGGATTATTCTGCAGTGCCATGGGTGACGTATACCGATCCTGAATTGGCCCATGTAGGTATGAGTGAGGCAGATGCAAACAAGGCGGGTAAAGGTATTCGCGTATTGCGTTGGCAGTTCGAGGAGAATGACAGAGCCCAAGCCGAGAGACGTACTGAAGGCATGATAAAAGTTATTACTACGCCAAAAGGCTTGATTCTAGGGGTAAGCATTGTTGGCCTGCATGCAGGTGAGCTGATTCAGCCGTGGATTCTTGCAGTGACTCAGAAGTTGAAGATCGGTGCAATGGCTTCGATGATTGCGCCTTATCCTACCCTGGCTGAAGTTAATAAACGTATTGCCGGAAGCTTCTATACGCAAAAACTATTTTCGAATACAACACGATGGATCGTACGCTTTCTGATGCGTTTTTAACTACGTATGTGATCGTTTTCAGTACAAAGTAAAACCGGGGATTTAGGTCTTATGATGACGCTGACGGGTGGCAAGGTTCTAATCTTGTGCTAAATATTCGTTCAAGCAACGCGATGCTTTAGTTTGCTCAGGTGGACGCTATAATCCGAAGATGCAAATAGTTGAACCGAAAGTTTCTGTTAATCCTTTATAAAAAAAATGATTGAACGTTTTGGCCTACTGCTATTTGATGCATTAAATATGGACTGTTTCATTTTCATGTTAGCTCATTAGCATCCGGCCACATATTCGTCGTGATGACAATCCATTGATAGTTTGCGTCGCTGTTTGTTGGTTAAAAAATGTGTTATTTTTCAATGCTTTTTAATATGCACCCTTAGCTCAGCTGGATAGAGCGTCGGCCTCCGAAGCCGAAGGTCAGTGGTTCGACTCCACTAGGGTGCGCCATATATATCAAGGACTTATGGCCTTTGTCGCGGGACCTCTTTACGTTTTAAAAAGTTAAATACATCCACGATATCGAATAGTAGTGAGATGGCGATGATGATGGATAATGCAATTAAATATTGTTGGAAGTGTTCATCTGCTGCGGGGATTTGAATCACGATATAAATCAGCAGTGGAATCCACAAAATATGACCAAGGCCGAGGATTTTTTCAAAACCAAAATGTGAATATAACAGCATCATGATCATGGCTGAGGCCATGAATGTGATGAATATGATTTGCGCCAGCTCTTTATGCCAGAAAAACAGACTGCCCATATTCACGGTCATTAGCACCATGACCCATATCGCTATCCAGATGGGCTGCCTTATTAATTCTACAAAAAATCCTAAAGGGTTTCGCATCGGCTTTTGATCCTCGATATTTGTTTGAACAGTTCAGGAGGGTTAAATTATTCGCACAGATTTACCCTGAGGCTGTTGCTGCGGTATTGGTCTTGAAAATATCCAGAACATTACATACGTGCGAGGAAGGTCGGTTAATCCCTGCTTGGCCACGGCGACGTTTTTTCGTTGGTTTCTCTCTCTTTCAACATCTCAATATATAAATTCTCCACTTTTGTTCTGGCCCAGGGGTTTTTGCGTAGAAATTTCAGGCTAGATTTTACCGATGGGTCATTGTTAAAGCAGCGAATACGCACGTATATGCCCAGTTCACCCCAGCCATAATGTTCAACCAGGCTGGTGATGACTTTTTCCAGGGTAATACCATGCAGAGGATTGTTAACTTGAGTTTGTTTTTCAGACATGGATCACACCTTAACAAGGCTTCAATAATATAAAAGAAGAGAGCTCATTATCGAGCTTTTTATATTCCATGCTAGTCAGGCAACGTGATGGCATTCAGGTCGGTGAGGGCTGCGTAGAAATCATAAGCGGCGAGATGCTGGCGCAGTGATGATATGTGCAGACTGTTGCTATCTGTCAATGCAATGCTGAGCTCATCAAGCAGATCGACGGCATCACCATCAGAATCTTCTAACAACAGGCGCATCTGATTGATGATGTTTTGAGCTGCAATATAGTCCGCTTCCAGCTTTTCCTTTTGAGGGCTAAAGCTTGATGTGCAAAAGTCACTTAAGCTTTCGGTGATGGTTGAGAGTTGCACTTCAGCCTGTTGCCAAACGCTCTCATCAATTGTTTTTCCGCTGGATAAAGCGGATTCCAGAATGGTGAGTTGTTTCATCAGACTGGTGGCACCGATATTTCCTGCCACTCCTTTCAATGCATGCACGATTGATTTTGCCAGAGCAATATCATCAGCGATAACGGCCTCCTGCATCTGTTTTATGCTATCGGCTTGTGAATGGTAAAATTTGCACAAAATATTTCGATACAGTTGCTGGTCGTCAGCCAGTCGATGCAGACCGTCAGCAACATCGATACCCTGCAGTGCTGAAAAGTCGATATCGCCATGCTGTTGATCGCCTGGGGTAGAAGATGGAGCAGGGGGGAGAGCCTCTATTGCATGCGAAGCTGGAAGGGTGAGCCATCGTGCCAGTGTGTTATATAATATGCCCGGATCAATGGGTTTGGCTATATGATCGTTCATGCCAGCATCAATGCAGGCCTGTCGATCCGCAGGCATGGCATTGGCGGTCATAGCGATGATCGGCAGTGCATTGAAAGCACCATCGGCACGAATCAAGCGTGTGGCAGCAAGGCCATCCATGACAGGCATCTGCATATCCATCAATACCGCATCAAATGATTTGGCTTTGACTGCACCCACGGCTTGTTTGCCATTGTTGACGATCTCCAGATCTACGCCTGCTTTGTTTAACAGGCCTTCTGCAACCTGTTGATTGATCGCGTTGTCTTCCACCAATAACAGGCGCGCACCTTGCAGTGATTGCATGCTGTTTGATGCTGCTTTGTTGTCAGCTGTTAGCAGCACTCTGGCATTGGCATCACCCAGCCCAAAGTGAATATCAAACTGGAAACGACTACCCAGGTTCGGAGTGCTTTCAACAGTGATACTCCCTTGCATTAAATTTACCATCTGTTTGCAAATAGCCAGTCCTAAACCTGTTCCACCATACTGCCGTGTGGTTGATGCATCTGCCTGTGTGAAAGCCTCAAACAGATGTGACATCTGTTCTTTTGACATGCCAATGCCGGAATCTGAGACGTTAAAATGCAGATCAATACCGGTATCATCCTGTTTGAGTATTGCTATCTTGATTCGCACATAGCCTGTCTGGGTGAACTTTATCGCATTGCTGACTAAATTGAGCAGTACCTGTCCAAGGCGCAAGCAATCACCATGCAACATGGGCATTTCAGCGGGTAATGCCACGGTGAATTCAAGACCTTTCTGGCGTGCCTGGATCGCGCTCACACTATCGACATGATCGAGCGTCTCCTGCAGATAAAAGTCAGCAGATTCCAATACCATTTTACCCGCTTCAACTTTGGAAAAGTCCAGAATGTCGTTGATGATTTTTAACAGGTTTTCTGATGCTGTGAGAATTTTATCCAGATATCGGCGCTGCGTGCCTTCTTCAGCCATATCTCGTGCCAGATGCGTCATGCCGATCACGGCATTCATCGGGGTGCGAATTTCATGCGACATATTAGCCAGAAAATCACTCTTACTACGTGTTGCAGCCAATGCTTTATCACGTGCTTCAGCCAGTTCACGGGTGCGTTTTTCAACCTGATCTTCCAGTGTATGGCTGTGTTCTTCGAGTTGTGCATAGGAGCGCTTGAGTGATTCGGCCATCTCCTCCAGCGATGCAGCCAACAGACCAATTTCATCGTCGTTGCGTGTGCTGATATGTGAGGTGGCAGAAAAGTCACCACTGGCCAGTTTATGAGAGAGGTGTACCAGTTTCTCAAGTGGGTCAGTCCAGCGGCGAGCAAAATAATATACCCCCAAGGCTGCCAATATTAGAAAAATTAATGATGTCACCGAGGCTCTGATTAATGCTTCTCTGATGGCACCATGAATGCGTTGTTGGGATGATGTTAAATTCGCATTTAACTCATCTACGGAGAAGCCCAGACGCAGTACCCCCCATTGCTCCTGACGAATCATAATTGGTACAACACTTTCCATAAAAGCGTGTTTACCAACACTGAAATCATGATGCATGGTCTCTTTTTGCATGGCCGCAAAGGCTGAGATATCACCGGAGAGGATGTGTTTGCGAATGGCTGCATCAACCATGTCACTACCAACGGCTGACCTGGCTTTTCCCCCCTCTACCAGGATCACATATTTCAGATCATCAATATCCTTGATGACATTGTTGATGTATTTATCGGCAAGGCGAAGACGGTATGTCGAAATAAGTCTTTCGATCTGAACTGAGATTTGAGTGCTGGCTTTGGCTGCTTTCCGGTGCATTTGCCCTTCCAAAAAAGAGGTGTGGGCAGCCAGAGTGGCATTGAGACTATCTTTTTGCGCGGAAATTTGCAGCACAGTCAGCATCACAACCAGGGTCACAATCATACCGACCATGGCCACCAGCATGCGCCAGCGCATACCGCGCTGTATGTTTAGCTGTTCAGTATTCATGAGCGACTGAACCCTGATAGTCAGTTAATTCAGTATGGCGGGTTCGAGCAAGTATAAATAGGCATTGGAAATACATTTCTCGCCAACTCTACCTGTTAATAAATCTTTCTGCCTCTACATGTCCGGGAATACGCACCAGAACTTTTTGGTATGTGCTTTTAGCTAACTGATGTTTGCCTTGCCATGCATAGGCCCGTGCCAGATAGACCAGGGTGGTAGCATCGGATGGGTAATAGGCAGAAAAGGATATGCTGTGTTTCGTGAGCGTCTCCCATTTTCTTAAACCTTCTTCACATATCATCAGGCGGGTATGGGCTGTGTAGTGATAGGGGGATTGAGCTAATATTTGTTTTAGGTAACGCGATGCTTCATTCCACCGTTGTTGTGCCATCAAAGGCAGGGCAATACCCAGTCTGGCATCGAATGAACGCTGATTACGCTTGAGTGCCAATTTGTAGCTGTGAATGGCATCGTTGAAATTGCCTTGCAAATAGTTCAGCCAGGCATAGCGCAACAGAACCAGTTCATTTTCACTGCCCTGGTTGATTAATGGAACCATCAATGCCGCTGCTTTCTCATATTTTCCATTGGCTTCCAGAGCGTAGGAGCTACTCCATACGCTTTCACTCGCAGCACTGGCCAAACTTGGTGATACCATAGTAACTAGCATCAACGTGAATATATATCTAAACATGTTTTTTCTCCTGTTGTGGTTGAGAAAACTCAGCGTTTCCTTAACAGTACTTGTCATCTTATTACCATGTTTTAGAGATGTTAGCATAGACAAAACGATTACTATAGCTGTTGCTAATGGTATTGTTCAGATAGCGCTCATTGCCGCCCATGACCATCAGGTGTAATGATTCAGCGAGCCTCCATTCAAGGGCGAGTGATATTGATCCCCGTTGAATGTCCGCAAGGTTATACACTGCTGCAGCATCATTATCGACGGCATAGATTCTTTCACCAACAAGGCCACCAAGCTGTATTTTCTCTAAAGCATGCCATGCTCCTGGCGCAAACCAGTGTGACCATTTTATATCTGCAGCAGATGTGCTGCTTTTGTTCTGAGCCCGCAACGGGTTGGATGGTTTGATGAAATAACCTTTGATTTGAAACCAGTCACTTCCACTATTAAAACCAAAGCCAAGTGTAGGTGTGAACTGATCTACATTGAGGTTGTTTTGGTAGCTGGATCGGGCATAACCGATATCGGCATAGAACGTTTTAGCATAATTGATGAAGGAGAGCTGAGGGGCAATCACATTAACATTATCGGTGTCGCCAGTGATATCATTGTTGTTGATCAAGTGGCCATTGATCTGTGCAGTCAGTGGTCCGGGCAGAGCGTCGAAGTAGAAATGATAACGCAGGTTACCATAATATCCCTGTTGATTGATATTACTGCCCGCCTTAAAAACTAGACTGGTGTAGTTAGCTGCCAGTGAAAAACCACCTGTTTCCAGATAATCTGCACTTAAAATCAAACCGCCACCTGATAATGAACTACGCTGTTGAGAGCCGCTATAGTTACCGTAAATAGCTTGCAGGTCTGTTTTCACTGACCAGTCACCTTCTGCTGCGACAGACAATGGCTGCATTCCTGTTAGAGCGATGATAAACGCTGTCATGATAAATAGCGGTGTTTTCACCTCCAGTGTTGTGCTGTTTTTCTGGTACTCTGTTTGTTCACCTATTCGCTTCATATCTGCTCCTGTTTGTAATGTTATTCACGGTTCTGTTCTTCATCGGTTAACACCGACCAGGCTGGTATACCTGCATCTGCTTTCTGACCAATTTCCAACAGTCTGGCTTCCAGTTTTCCCAGTTCACTGCTCATAAAGATATGTGTGCAGCCTAATCGTGGTGTAATGGATGCCGAGGTGGTTGCCTGGACAGGCGCACCTATAGGTGATGACAGTTGATGCTCACCACTCTGTTGCCAGCACCCTTCCGACCAGCAACGCTTATAACTGCTATCAATACCCTTCCCCAAAGGGAAGAGCAGTCGATTGATCTGTTGTCTCTGCCAGCTCACAGGTAGCAGGTTCATGGAGGGGTTGTCTCTCCACGATAACCCTCCTTCAGTAAATGGCGTTAATCCCAAAGCCAGTAACCATGTATCCAGAAACAGGTCCGCAGGCCCCTGACGATCATAAAATGCCAGCAAGTTAGCCTGACAGGTAAATGCTGCACTGGCTCCGCAATCGCTAACCATGCGCAGTTCACCGGCCAGGTTTAAGGTCACCGACAGTGTCCGTTTTTCACTTTGACCATGGTACTTTACCTGATAGAGGAACTTCTTTCCTACACTTAGCCGCAAGCTGTCGGCCAGCGCTCTGTCTGTTTTGGGTGTCATCACAGAGTCCCCTTCATCCGGGCGCGAGAAGAGTCTGAACTGGGCTTGATCTGAGATGTTGGTTTGAAACATTACGGAGGTTAAATGAAAGGGATGGGTCGCAGCCCCAAGCGTTTCACCACGCTGTACATGCAAATGCAGATGGGGCTGTGGTGACCGCCCGGAGCTGCCACATTCAGCCAGTTGTTGAGCAGGGTGAATGTAGTCTCCAACTTCAACAGAGATACTCTCCTGTTTCAGGTGGGCGATGAGTGCATAGAGTCCATTTTGCATGCGAATCAGCAGATGGTTACCCCAATTATTATCTATATCTACCTGACCGGGCTGATTGTCAGGCAAGGTATCGAGTGTTTTTACCACATAGCCGGCTACAGGAGAGAGTACGGGCAGAGCGAAGCAGTAATAATCACTCAAGGCCGCACCATCAGTGCGGTAGCTTTTACCATGTTCTATAATGTAAAAGTCCAGTGCATGTTGCCATGGTGGCTGATGTGTATGGGGGCCATCAAAACCCTGATAAATATCCCAGCGCCCGTAAAAAGGAGTAACTACAGGCAGGCTGCCAAACTCTCCATTCCTGACGATAGACAAACGTGTTCGCTCGGCACTTTTCTCAGGCAGGGCAGGAGATTCCAGTGTCACCTGCAAAGATTCTGAAGCAGGTCGTTTGCTCAGGGCAATCAGGATGACCATGGTTGTTGTCAGAAAGGGCAGTGCCATCACCGGTAACCCGTATACCAGCATAAATGTTTCGGATGCCGCTGTCACCAGTGCCGCAATGACCGCTCCTACCATAGCCAGTATAAAACTTTGCAATCCGGGTACGGTAAAGATGCCACCAAGGGCCATGGCAACAAGAATAAAATTAAATCCATTCCATGCCACAAGATCAGGGTGCGGGCTGCCGGAAAGAAAGGCGTAGGTGCTGAATCCACATAAAAAACCGGCTACGGCTAGCAGTGTCAGGTAACGGGATGTGATAAACAGGCCAATAAACAGCAATAATCCGGCTATTGGATGGGGGGTGAAAAAAGCTGAACCAAGCGCTGTAAGAAATTGATCAACAAGCGGTGAAATCAGTTCGTCACGTGGTGCCTGCGGAAGCAGGTAACGACTTAGTGTGCCGTAACTCTGCGCTGCCAGTGTTACCGTGAGTGCAACCATTACAAAAGGCAGACTGAGCGCAGGCAGGCGATCCAGACGCCACAGGATGTCTGCCATCGCGACCGTTGCAAAGACAGCCAGTATAGCTCCAAGCACAATCAGTACAGCCAGATACATGTCCAGCTGATAATATGCACCAAGTGATAGACCGACCAACAAACTGTTATAGATATGCAGTCCACTATCCAGATTTCTGAACTGTAGCAATTTGGCGGTAGCCATGCCTGCTAGTGCCGCCAGTAACCCGGCCAGAGCTGTGTTAGGAAACCAGAATGTAGCCACAATGAAAAGGCCGCCAATCAGCGGCCTTTCGGCAAACAGAATTGAACCATAGCCCCTGAACAGGCCGGTCGCTGTCTCTCTCATTGTGGCTAACATTGGTGTCACTACGCTGCGCTCTGCCGTTCAACAGAGCACAGATGTTCAGGGATAGATTCCTGAGCAGTCATGACCTGGAGGTTTTCAGCTGCACGTACAACCGAGACTGTCTGATCGAGATGCACCATCACCACATTAGGACGATACTCGATAAACTGCATCCACTGGGTATTGTTATATGCTCCGACCTGATTGAATACCAGTGAGTCACCTATATTTAATGGAGGCAACATCACAGATGATCGCATGACATCAATATTCATGCACAATGGGCCGTAGAGAACCGTATCTTCAGCTATGCCTTCAAGTATGCGTGTGGGGTTGACCTGATGATTGTACCAGAAGCCGGTGAACAGCAAATTCACACCGGCATCAATGACCACGGAACTGCGTCCGTCAGGCATGCGTTTGTTGGCGATGATGGATGTAACCAAGATTTCTGTATCATCCACAATTGCTCTGCCACTCTCCATAATCAGGCGCGGTTTGCTTTTGCCCTGTCGCTCTCTGTTGCGTGTTGCATCATTGAGAGCTGTACAAATGGCTTCGGCATATTGATCCAGACTTGGCACCACCTGTTCCGGTGGCAAATAGGTCCCTTGTAGTGAGTTCATGGAGGCAAAACCACCACCGATATCAATGCTTTCAATTTCACAACCTGTCTGCATCTCCACCTCTTCCATAAATCCACACATAATGTGGATCTGTGCAGCATAGGCGCGTGGATCGAGTACAAATGTGCCCAGATGACTATGCAATCCGCACAAATGAAGTTGTTTGCTCTCCGCTAATATGCGGGCTGCATCCATCGCCTGACCTGATTCGATATTAAAGCCGAATCGGCTCCATGGTTCGGTATAACCGGTATCAAAGTTTAGACGCATGGTGACATCAACCTGTTTGCCAGCCTCTTTGGCAACATCTTCGAGCAGGTATATCTCATCAAGGTTATCCAGATGAATGCGTCCTCCTTCTGCGACAACGCGCTCAAGAATCGGGCGCTCTTTATGCGGGCCATTGAAGAGGATCTTTTCAGCAGGCATGCCTAGTGAGCGTGCTTTTTCATACTCAAATGCCGATACAACCTCAGCCCATGCCCCCTCTTGATGCAGTGTGTTACAGACTGCGCCCAGATAGTTGGTTTTATATGACCAGCTGTAGGTGACATTGGCATAGCGCGTTTCAAAGGCACGTAGTAATTTGCGCACATTATCACGCAGACGTTTCTCCGAGAGAATAAATAGGGGGGAACCGTATTTCTCTAATAGAGGTTGAATGGCTACACCTTCGAAACTGTCCTGGCACTGTCCGCCGCTAATGCTGCCAAATTTATTCAGTGCCCCGATGCGGTGCGGGGTTAAGGTGGGTTTGCTCCAGTTTCTTTTATCACTGCTATCATGCATCATATCTGTTGTTTGATCATTCATTACTCAGCTCCTGTCCGCTCACTGGCGTAACATTCTGGATATAACAGCCATGCATTGCCATGGCTTCAAAGGTAGACAAATCAATAACCGTCTCTTGTGCATAACGAATCATCATCATACCGGTTTTAGGTTTCTCAAATTCGACCGGTTTCTGCATGATCAAATCAACCAGAGCAGCAGGTAAATTGCTACCTGCTTCGGCAGCCAGATAAATCCAGGCAGGGAAGCGTGGGTTGATCTCTATAAGCAGATATTGCCCATCGCTCTCCTTGAGCATTTCAACTTCCAAAGGTCCAGCCCATTGCAGAGCCTGTACCAGTTTCAGTGCATCCTTTTCTAACTGATCATCTTCAATCGTAACGCAGGACCATGCTTTACCTTTATCGGTGACAGCCTGTTTGCGCATCATCACGGCGCCAAGTAACTCGCCTTTGCCATCACCAACAGCAGTCAGGTTCACTTCATGCCCTTCAACGTAGCGTTGTACCAGTACCGGAAAACCCCAGCTGGCGGCAACCTGTCTGAATGCTGCTGCACCCTCATCGGCATTGTGCACAATCGTGGCATCATAAAAAATGCCTTTCACCACCATCGGGTAGGCCCAGTTATCATCATGACAGCGGTAGAAAAAATCGGCACTGGTGATGTTTTTGGTTTCCGGATAACGGATGCCGGCATTGCGTGCTAACTCCCCCAGTCTGTCTTTATTACGATCACGCAGTTGGGCGACATCAGGGATCAGCATGCGTATGCCCAAATGCCCAAATTCAAGGTGCAAACGGCTAAAACTCAACAGTTCCGCATCCAGACATGGGATCAACACATCAATGCACTCTTGCTTTTGAATAAACTCTATGCGCTCCATCAGCTGCTGTTCACCAGCAGAAGGATAGGGCAGCAGGTAGGCTGCATCACAGATCTCTTCCAGATAGAGACCTGAATCGAGCACATCGTAACCCAGCCCAATGATGCGTATGTTGTCACCATGTGCCAGACGCAAACAGCGAGCGACTGCAAGGCCCGGTCCCGGGTTATCCGGCTTGGCATTCATGCCTGTGATGGCGATGGTTATTTTAGTGTCGTTGTTTTGATTCATTGCAGGAATTTACGCAACTGGCTGGAGAACTCAGTAATATCACGTTTTGCATCTGTTTTGCTGACTTCGAAATCACGTGAAATGGCTGCCAGTAAAGCTTCTGCATCACTACTATGCTGCAGGAAGCGCAAGGCATAAATGCCTGTTTCATTGGCAGTGAAACTTTTTCCATTGACCGGATCAAATACAAAACCGCTGTCGTTCAGGGCCAGCCTTTGTATGATCTCACGAGCAGGAAATGTACTTTCATCCCTCTCTTTTCTTTCCCATGGTAATTGATTCATAAGACGCTCCTTGTGTTGATCGCGATCAGTCTGCTCAGGGTTCCAGGCACGATATATCGATTGCATCAGATGATCGGTAAGTACTTCTGATGTAATCCCTATGGGTGTTGAACTCATCAACTCAATCCTTGTTTGTATGACTCTGACGAATTGAAGACGACATCTGTCCAGTAGCTGCCGCAGATAAGGCGTGTCCATTGGCTGGCAACATAAGAAACTTAACAGGAGTTCCTGTTGAAACAGTTGCTGTTGCAAATAGATCAGACCGCTACGTCCGGCAGGCATCGCATCAAGCAATAGGCGTAATTGATCTCCACGTGTCTCTACCCAGGTAGCCAGCATGGCCTCTTTGGAAGAGAAGTGACGAAACAGTACACCATCCGATATACCGGACTGCCGTGATATTCGCTGCGTGGTTATAAACGCCAGTTGATCCTTGCCAGCGATTTCATCGATAGCCCGGAGCACCTGTTGCCAACGCGTTTGTGCGGTCTTGGTTTTCATTGATTGATCACCCATAAGGCGAATCAAAAATGAGAGCGTTTACTTTCACAAGCATTATTTTCACCTTTTTTTCGAGTCATCGAAGAGCTTAAGGCTTTGGCAAAAAACATCATAGGCTGAATCTGTTTTAGGCGCTATGCTTGGCCTATGACATTACAAACTGATCTCTCCGTCTCTTTTGCCGGCCTTAAGCTGCAAACACCTCTTGTTTTACTCTCCGGATGTGTTGGCTTTGGTGAGGAGTATACCCACATTGAAGGTTGGAATAATCGCGATATTGGAGCGGTGATTCTTAAGGGGACGACTCTGGAACCACGTATGGGCAATGCACCGCGTCGCTTATATGAAACGCCATCGGGTATGCTCAATGCCATTGGTCTGCAAAATCCAGGTGTGCGTTATGTGATCGATAACATCCTGCCCAAGCTGCCGCATGATGAAACACAGTTCTGGGCCAATGCCAATGGCACCAGCCCAGAGGAGTATGCGGAAATGGCGCGCATATTTGATGATTCACCCGTTACAGCCATTGAAATCAATATTTCCTGCCCCAATGTGAAAGAGGGGGGCGTGCATTTTGGTAATAATCCGGCTATGGCGGCGCGGGTGGTTGAGGCGATGCGTCCGATGACGAAAAAACCGCTGATTACCAAGCTCTCACCGAATAATGCTGATATTGCTGAAACAGCGCGTGCGGTGATTGAGGCGGGTAGTGATGGTTTGTCTGTCATCAATACACTCGTTGGCATGGCGGTTGATATCCATAGTCGTAAACCTGTCATTGATAATGTATCCGGTGGTCTGTCAGGGCCTGCCATTAAACCGGTGGCGCTTTGGAAAATTCACCAGACACGGGCGGTTGCAGCCCAACACGGTATTCCGATTCTGGGCCAGGGTGGCATTGCCAATGCTAAAGATGCCATCGAATTTGCTATTGTTGGTGCTGATGCCATTGGTGTCGGTACCGGTCTGTTTTATGATCCCTTGATGTGTAAAAAGATGCTCGATGGTATGACTGAATATCTCGAACAGCATGATATGAATGCATATGCTGATCTCGTAGGGTCTCTTGTTACGAAAGCTGCTTAAACTCTTATCTGTATGCCTGCTCTGTTTCTACGCAGCAGATCTACAAGCAGGCACACTCTCTGTTGTTGGTCAATCGCGCTGGGTGCAGGTGGCGGCGGTGTTTGATGGTGATACATTCAGAACGCGTAGTGGAGAGAAGGTGCGCCTGTTGGGGATCAATACTCCCGAAGTCGCACATGGTCATCAACCAGCTCAAGCCTATGGTGGACAGGCAAAACGAAAGCTGATGGCGTTGCTCTCAAATCAGTTGGTACAGCTGCGTTTGGACAGAGAAAAACGTGATAAATACGGACGCACGTTGGCGCAGGTCTATTTGCGTGACGGGCGTTGGGTCAATGCGATCATGGTGCAGCAAGGCTTGGCGCATGTGTATACCTTTGCGCCCAATTTCTATTGGGCTGATCGCTTGTTAAAGGCAGAGCGGAGAGCCAGAAACGATATGCGTGGACTGTGGAAGTCGGCTCGATGGCGGGTTTTGGATGCAGGCGATATCAAGAACAGACACATTGGCCAGTTCCATCTGGTGCGTGGTTATGTTGATGCGGTGCAGCCATGGCGTTTTCGACTGGGTAAATTGTCAATCAGTGTGCCACGCGATTCCCGACAATGGTTTGTAAGCTCCGATCTGCCTAAATCGGGTCAAAAAGTGGTGGTTGCAGGCGTAATTCGTATCTCATCCACGGGTAATCTATATTTGAGTTTGCACTCCCCTTATGATCTGCGGTAAAAGGTTTTAAGCATTTAATGCGATTGCGCGGGCGTGAAAAAATTGATAATCCTTGGTGAACGCGTAATATTGAAGCATGATCTATCTGCGCCTTTCTAGCTTTACACTGCTGCTTTTACTTGCCTCTTGCGCCACTAATCCGGCCACCAATAGCCAAGACTTTGTCATGATGACCGAGCAGCAGGAGTTGGATCTGGGGCAACGAGCCGCTGCGGAGATAAATAAGGATCTGGTTCTGCTGGATGCAAAAGATCCGCTGGTGCGCTATGTTGATCGCATTGGTCAGAAAATGGCCGCCATTGCTGACAGGCCTAATCTTTATTATCGTTTTCATGTGGTTGATGATGATACGATCAATGCCTTCGCTCTGCCTGGCGGTTATATCTATATGCACCGTGGCTTGATCAATCATATGAACAGTGAAGCTGAGCTTGCTGCCGTACTTGGTCATGAGATCGGTCATGTCACTGCGCGCCATTCAGTGAAACAGTATTCCAAGGCGCAGGCTTATCAGCTGGGAAGCATGATTGCCTCTGTTTTTGTACCTATTCCACAAGCTGCGGGCATGCTTTCTGATCTGCTGGCGACCGCCGTGATTACAGGTTATGGGCGGGATGCTGAGCTGCAATCGGATGAGCTATCAGTTAAATATCTCACCAGGGCCGGATATGACCCCAATGCTACGGTCGGCATTCTCAAAACGCTGAAACGACTGCACGATATTGATAACAGAGAGAAAAAGGATGCCGGTGATAAGGTGCAGGAGTATCACGGTGCGTTTGCCAGTCATCCGAAAACAGAACAGCGGATTGTGGAAGCTGTCGCACAGTCGAAATCTACCCAGCAGGGTTTTGCTATGGTGAATCGCAATGCCATGCTTGCAGCTGTTGATGGTTATCCCTATGGCGATAGCCCGGAGCAGGGGGCAGTGGTTGGCAGGCGCTTCTTGCATCCAGATCTTGGTATTAAAATGCAGTTCCCAGACGATTGGGTGATCACCAATACACCAGCAGCACTGAATGCCCGGCTGCGCCAACAGAAGGTGTTTTTTCAGCTGCGGCTTAAAGCGTTACAGAAACGCCAAACGCCGACCGAGTTTTTGCATAGTGCGTTTCCAAAGCGTCACACCAGGATTATCCGAACAGGAGAGCAGGTGGGGATGCCTTTTGTGCATGCTGAAGTGACCATGTCTGCACCGCATGTCAGTGAAGCCAAGATTGATGTCCGCATTTTTATCAGAGGTAGCCAGGCATTTGTGATGCTGATGTGGAGTTCGCGCAAAGAGTTTATCGATCATATGCGGGCATTCTCCAGTATTGCACAGAGTTTTGATCGTTATGTGGCAGAAAACGAAGGTGATATTCCACGTATTACCTTGCACAAATGGCAACGCGGCGACAGCTGGAAGCAGTTGGCCATAACAAATAACTATATGCTTGGTCGTTTTACAGCAGATAAACTGGCTGCTCTTAATGGCATGGATGTTAGTGAGAAGCCGAAGACTGGAGATATTATTAAAACAGTGCATTGATGGATCGCACTTCGGCCTGTTTCTTGCTGATGTTATCATGACTATATGTGTTGTATGGAATCAGAATACGTTTGCATGATTCTAATGATTGGGACAAAACGATGGCTAAAACCCTGGTGACGGATGGTTTGAGCCTGTTAACGGTATTAAATAGTCTGATCTATGATAACATTGAAGTTGATGGCGGGGGAGAGTTGAAGTG
>CAYZJL010000009.1:17161-23264 GCA_964478615.1 uncultured Zetaproteobacteria bacterium | reverse complement strand
GCTCTGCTGCGGGGATACTCTTTTTGGCGGTCATGGCAATCGAATATGCCTCCTGCCCGGTAGAGGCGGCCGCAGACCATATTCTTATAGAGCCGGACAGACCCTTTTCCCTGACCAATACAGGAAACAGATGTTTTTCCAGCACTTCAAACGGATAGCTGTCACGGAAAAACAGTGTTTCGTTGGTGGTCATAGTATCCAGCATCTCTCTGGCCAGAGCACCGCGCTCATCTTTACGAACCTGGTCTATGAACGCATCCAGTGATGCGATGCCATGCGCGCGTGCCAGGGGCAGCAGCCGTGTCCTGATCAAATAAAGTTTACTCTCATCTATCGCCTGTCCGATCTCCCTGCGCACAAAGGTAGAAAAGTATTGCAGCCTATCCTTGCTAATCGTCATGCTGGCAGACCTCGGCTTATGCGATTGATCGCATCACCTATACCGGAAAGTGGCAGCACCTCGTCAGCAGCTCCCAACTTCACCGTTTCACCCGGCATGCCCCACACCACACTGCTTTGCTTGTCCTGAGCGATTACTCTGGCTCCAGCGCCTGAGAGTGCGGCTGCGCCAGCTGCGCCATCTACCCCCATACCTGTCAGTATCACCACCAGTGCTTTGACCCTTTGCTTCAACTGATGCAGTGATCGCAGCGTAACATCCACCGCAGGTTTACAATGATGTTCAGCCGCCCCGTCATTGAGCCGGGCAATCAGTTTTCCGCTCTCACTACGTTCTATCAACAGGTGTTGATCGCCCGGCGCAAAATAGATCCCTCCGGCCTTCAGGCAATCGCCCTCTTCAGCCACCCTGCAAGTCAGCGCAGCATCACGATTCAGACGTTTGGCCAGAGATTCCACAAACAATTTCGGCATGTGCTGCACCACGACAACCGGCTTGGGAAAATCAGCTTTCAGCGCGGTCAGCACCTCATGCAGGGCGGCTGGGCCACCAGTACTGGAGCCGATCGCGATAATATCAGGGTTAAAGCGACCGAATGGTTTAGCTCTTACTGCTTGTACAACGCGCTTTCCCACGCTGCTACTATCCAGGCGACCGGCTGCAGCACGGATTTTTGATCCAAGGTCCCGATGCAGAAACTGCACCGGGTCACGTTCACTGGCCTTGGGCTTCAGTACAACATCTATTGCACCTGCTTCCAGCACCAATACGACACGTTCAGCATCATCACGGGTTTCGGCTGCCACGATAATCGTCTTCACTGCTGGGAATTTCACAGCCAATACAGCCAGTGTTTCCATGCCATTCATACGTGGCATATTCATATCCAGGGTGATCACATCTGGCTTAAGCTGTGCAATTTTCGCCAGCGCATCCTGACCATCAACCGCCTCACCGATAATCTCGATATCGCTACAACGCTTCAAGGCTTTCACCAGCAAGCTGCGATAAAAGCTAGAATCATCCACCAGCAATACTCTGATCATGACTGGTAGGCGATACCGATCATATCCAGTTTACCTTTGATAATCGCCTCATCAAATGGCTTCATAACATACTCACTGGCTCCCAGGCTGATCGCCTTGAGTATGGATGATGTTTCAGTTTCAGTCGACACGATAATCACCGGAGGCCGCTCTCTATCGGCAAAGCGAATACGAAACTGTTCCAGAAACGTCATACCATCCATCACCGGCATATTGATATCGAGAAATATAACCCGGATATCAGGCGATGCATCATACAACTCTAGTGCCTGCTCGCCGTTTTCTGCTTCCAGTGCTGTATATCCACACTTTTTCATGATGCGTGCCATCGCCGTACGCACGACTCTGGCATCATCAACCACCAGCACCTCTCCTCTCATGTGTCCACCTCCGGCATGCTCATCTGAATCACCTTGTTAATATCGAGCAGAATCAATATCCGCTTCTCCTGCTTCAGCACCCCATGGCATAGCTGCTTCCAGTTTGTGTCCAGTGACTCTGGCGTACGTTCAAATGCCTCCGCATCCATGTTGATAACTTCACCGACAGCATCCACCGTCAAACCAAAGTCTTCTGCTGTATCATTTTCAATGATAATCGTACGGTAATTGTCTGTATCCTGATCCGGTTCACTGTGAAGTATCTTGCGCAGGTCCAGCTCAGTAAGGATTTTACCACGCAGATTAATCAACCCGTTCACAGCATGGGGGGATAAAGGAATTGTAGTTCTCACTTGTGGCGTCACCACTTCGGAGAGCTGTTCAACAGGCAGTGCCAGCCATTGGTCTTCTACCCTGCAAGTCAACAGCCTTGATCTGATAGGCTCAAATTCAGGCATTATTCACCTCCCTGGACAATGGCAGCATGCTTGACTATCTCAGCATCAACAAGCGCTTTCTGCACTGTTTTTTCACGCGGTTTACGCCCCAACAGACGGGTCAACTCATCAAGCAACAGATCCCGGTCGAATTTTTTTACACAGGCTTGAAACAGACTGCACCTATCACCGATATCGGAGAGCTCCAAATCAGAGAGAGAGACCAGAGGCAAATCAGCAATATCCGCTTGATTTCGTACCCACTCGGCCAGTTCAAAGCCGTTCACTTCAGGCATCTCCAGATCGGTCAGAATGAGATCCGGTTTATGGTGTACCAGCACCTCTTGAGCCTCGCGACCATTGCGTGCCAGCAGAATCTCACAGCCCAGCGCCTCCAGCGCTGGCAACACCAGATTGCGATAAAACATCGTATCTTCCACATACAGAATACGCTGCTGACGCTTGCGCCGATCACCCGATTTATTAAACCAGTTCGGAATCGCTTTCTTAATCACTTCAAAAATATCGATCACTTCAGTCGAACGCCCATCAATGACAGTGGTTCCTAGATAACACTCCACCGAACTCTCCAGTTGTATCTCCAGATGCTGCTGCACAATATCCACGATCTCATCAACCTGAATACACAAGCGCCTGCCCTGATCCGCTATAATCAGGCACGCTTCAACATCCCCCTTCTGCTGTGCATCTACCCCCAGCAGCTCAGCAAGCCTAAGTACAGGTATCACCTGATCACGATATTGCAGTACTTCACGTCGACCCGATGACTCTATCTTCTCCGGCTGCACTTCCTCAATACGTTCAACCAAAGCCATTGGAATGGCATGCCATTTATCTCCCAATGCAAACACCAGCACATACTGACGCTCTTCAGACCTATCACTGATTTCATCGCTAGCATTGCCAGGCACCGGTTCTGCATCCTGTCTCTGACGCAGCTCTTTGGTCAGCCCCACACAGTCCAGAATAGGTACAACCATGCCATCGCCAAGAATGCTGCAACCACCATACAGATCCAGATGCTGAAAATGCTGACCCAGTGGTTTCACCACAATCTCTTCAGCCCCCAGGATACCATCCACCCCAATACCAAACTGATGCTCACCCACATTGATCACAACAACCGTGCACTTCTCCATATCAGAGCCTTGCAGGTTCAGCACATCGTAAAGAAACACAATGGGTAATAGCCGCCCCCGCAAACGATAAAATGAACGGCCTGCTATATCTTCCCAGTCATTGGACCGGCGTTCCACTGCAATCAGTTCCTGAACCATCATTTGCGGAATGGCAAAATGCCGCTCGCTGCACACCACGATCAGGGCCGAAATAATAGCCAGCGTCAGCGGAATCTGAATATGCAGCGTGGTGCCACTACCCAATTCACTGTCAATTTCCACGGTGCCACCAACGCCTTCAATTTCGGAACGCACCACATCCATGCCGACACCACGTCCGGAGAGGTTACTGACTGATTCCGCCGTGGAGAGGCCAGCATGGAAGATCAGCTGCAAGGCTGCCCGGTCACTGATCGTGCCTGCCTGCTCGCTGCTCAACACACCCATACTCACCGCTTTCTCGCGAATTTTATGCGCTGGAATACCACCACCATCATCATGAATATCAATCATGATAAAACCGCTCTCCTGGCGGGCAGAGAGTGAAATCGTACCCTCTTTCGGCTTGCCGTTTTTATGCCTGACATCAGGCGTTTCAATACCATGATCACAAGAGTTGCGAATGATATGGGTCATCGGATCTTTCATCGCAGCCAGGATCGTACGATCAAGCTCTGTCTCCTGACCTTGCATATGTACCGCGATCTTTTTACCCAACTGTTTACTGATATCCCGTAGCAGGCGCGGTACACTGCTCCACAAGGTGGAAATCGGCTGCATACGTGTGTGCAGCAGTTTTTCCTGCAGCATGGTGGTGGTCTGGCTGATATTACGGCAGGTACGCACCAAATCACCCTGCTCACTCTGACCAACCAATCTGAGCAGTCGATTTCTGGAGAGTACAAGCTCACCCACCTGATTCATCAACTCATCCAGCAGTGCTACATCAACCCTGATACTGCTTTCTGCCACAGGTTTACGTGCTGGTGCTGACTTCACCGGACTCTGCTGCATCGGTGTTGCAACAGGCGCTGGATGCATGCTTGCAACCGCTTTTGTCTGCTCCTGAGATAACGCTCCAGGATTAACAGCGCTCTCCTCTTCAACCACAGGTTGTAGTTCAACAGCTGCTTCTACCGCTTCAGCTTCAATTACTGCTTCCACTTTAAGCTTGCTGCTTTTAGCGAGCCCAAGAATCTTCAGCGCTACGGCTGGTTTCAGCCCTTCAATACTCCGCAGCCGTTCAAAGCCTGCCTCCAATACAGATGCCGGGCTCGACAAGCCGGCCTCTTCGATCAATGTCACTGCCTCTGCATCGATTCCAGTCAGCCAGCTCAAGGCGCTTTCAGCAGATACCTCAACATCCTTTTGCGCCGAAACCGCTGTGACAGTCGCCTGAGCTTCAGCTGCCGTCAAACCCTGATCAATCAACCTCTCTGCTGCTGACAGACGCACACACAAGGCGGTGAAATCAAGCTCCGGCTCTGCCCCATGCTCCTCAACCCCGGCGATAAAAGCCTTGATAGCATCACTGTTTTCCAACAATAGGGAGACCATGTCTCCATCCACATGAAAACCCTTTGCCCTTATTTTTCCAAGCAGATTCTCACCGGCATGCGCCACTTTTTCCAACCGCTGCAAGCCCAGAAAGCCGCAGTTTCCTTTCACTGTATGAATCACTCTGAAAATAGCATCCAGTATTTCAGAATTACCCGGATCCGCCTCAAGGTTCAACAGCTCATCTTCAATCGATGAAAGGTTCTCATTACTTTCAATAAGAAACTCAGCCAGTAACTCTTCATCCATATCTATTCTCCTAAAACAGCATGCTGCCGACAACTTCAATCAGATGATCCGGCTCAAACGGTTTGACCAGCCAGCTCGATACACCCGAGCTATGGCCGACGGCTTTTTTCTCTTCTCCGGATTCGGTGGTCAGCATCACAATCGGCGTATCGGCATAATTGGGCAATTGCCGGATATGTTTGATCATGGTCAGTCCATCCATATTCGGCATGTTCAGGTCTGTCAGGATAAGGTCATACGAATCGGCCTGCGCTTTGGCCAACCCTTCAGCGCCATCTTTGGCTTCGACCACAGCAAAATCGACACTGGCCAATGTTCTTTTGACGGTCATACGAACCATCATGGAATCTTCAACAATCAGAATTTTCGGTGCACTCATAACTCATCCCTCAATACCAGTCTCTCTTCTTCCATCACATAACGCTGCTCAACGGTCTCTTTCCACGTTGTTTCGCCTGACCCCTGGTCTTTTGTGGCCTGCGACCATTCATCCAGACAGCTCCTGACATTGTGCAAGCGCTGCGAAACACGATCGATATTCTGCAGTTCGGTCAGGGCATCCATGATATCCCCTTCAACTTCCGTGCCAGCTTCTTTCTCCAGCACTTCCATCATCTTCATCAGTCCTTTTTCCGTCGATTCATTCAACAAGTTCAGCGCACCTTCCACCTGTTTGGTTAATATCCGTAACAGGCGCGGGTCTGCTTCTTTGGGCCATATTTCCTGCATGACTTCTCCTTCAAGAATCGGTGTAGCCAATTCTCTGCTCGGTTGTTCTATTGCTGCTTCAGTTTGTTCTTCAGTTTGTTCTTCAATCTGTTCTTCAATCTGTTCTTCAATCTGTTCTGTCGGCTGCGCTTCGGTCTGCTCTGGAACCTGTTGTTCAGCAGGCGCT
>CAYZJL010000009.1:1537-17061 GCA_964478615.1 uncultured Zetaproteobacteria bacterium | reverse complement strand
CTGTTCTGTCGGCTGCGCTTCGGTCTGCTCTGGAACCTGTTGTTCAGCAGGCGCTTCAATGACAGCTTCAACTGGCGTTTCGGGCGCTGATTCGAGCGAAACTTCCGGCTCTGTAGCTGCCGGAACTTCAAATGCTACTTCGGCCGGTGCCTCAACTTTTTCTTCAATCTTTTCTTCAGCCTGTTCGGCAAGCAGCGCTTCCGGTTCATCCTCAGTCAGCAACACGCCCCGACGACAGAACAGAGTCACAGCCGTTGAAGACGGCATTTCAAATTCATCAATCAAGGTACCAGCCAGCAGATGTAACTGGGCACCGGCAGCAGCACGTTCAATCGGGAACAGGCGATCAATCACCCGGTACAGGTCACGCTGATTTTGACTCGATGCTTCCAATCCAAAGGCCAGCGGCACCCAGCCGCGCCTTAATCCTTCGCGGTACACTTCTGGCCAGGTGGCATCATCTTTTTCCAGTAATTTGTTGGGGTTTTCACTTTCCACCAGTACCGCATCACCAAGCATCATATTCATAAATGCAAAGGTTTTATTTTCCTGTGCATAAGCCGTTGGATCAGCCTGTCGCTGGGCAAAAGAGAGTATTTTTCTGGCCATATACACATCGTGAAATGCATCGGGTGAACCCACATCAATTTTGAGTAACGGATAGTTTTCGCTGGAGCGGATAAAGGTGTCACTGTTGGCCCGGTTGCGCGGCAGGATCATAATTTTGGGCGGTGTCCACCACTTCACTTCCTGTTTGCGTTTCGAGAGCAATCCGGCCAGGGCGTGATACCATAATTCGAGCAGCGAATCTTCCGCCTTATCGTCCGACTCGGTGGGGTAGAGCATGATCACCTTGCAACTGCGCAGCAGCGGCATGACCTGTGAAATATCCAGCCCGTCCCAGTCGTGCATGGTCACCTTCAACTGGCACTGCCCGCTCTCATCCACCTGTTTGCAGGCTGCATCGAGCCTGTTTTGCTGATGTTCACGATCTGCCCGTTCGGACGGATTGAGAATGTTGACGGTCAACTTGTGATGCTTTTCGGCCATTTCAATAATCATGGCCGGTAAACCTTCATGCCAGCCCAAAAACAACATGTTCAGATCCCATGAATCCGGCCACTGGAATGTTTTCAGCACCCCGTCGCGCATGTCTGCCGCAGGCTGTTTTAATAGCTGCTGCATGATACCTGACCACAGCGATGGCTCGCGGCCCAAGGCCACCACATCGACGACCTCAAACGGACGCTGTGTGTTGATCAGATCACTGAGCAGGCGAAATTCGCCCGCTCTGTTTCTCAAGGCCAGCACATTCACGCCAGCGCCGAACAGATCAGTGGCCCAAGCCTCCATCAATACCTGATCCGAACCAACACGCACAGTTGCACCATTATCACCCGGTTCAATATACGCTTGCCAGGCGGTGGTAAACAGGCCGGTTTCACCGCCAATCGCATCCAGCATTTCAATACCCAGCTCTGGCATAAATGCGCAGTGGTGCATTTGATAGAGCATGCGTGCCGTCACCGATGCGGAGTTAAAGTTTTCACTGCCGAGCGTATGCCGGTACATATCATCGAGCTGTGTACTCATGCCGGACTGGCTGAACATAGAAACGCCGACATGCATGTTTTTCAAGCCCGCTTCCTGCACCAGCGCATGGTGATCCACCATTGATTCGGGCTGTGTGAAATGGCGATGAAAGAAGATCATTTCGCGGATGCCGGAGAGTTTGAAATGCTTTAATACATCGCGGCTGCCCGCATCGGTTTGCCTGATATTCAGCCAGTTGCCAAAGCCGGACACCAGCCGATCCTGTTTATCGAAGAATACCCAGACGCTAAAATAGGAGCGCCGCATACGCCCACACATATCACCAAACACCTTCAAAATCGGTTGCGCCTTTTCATTATCACCGGAGATCAGCAGTTGCACACGCACCGAAAGCGGGCTATTGGAAAGCTCACGCAGCAGTGCCGCCATCACATTGGTGCCAAGCCCGACCAGCAAAGCGAAGAAGAATACCCCGGTCATGGCAATGACCATGGTCAGCAACATTAATCCCGGCGTGAAGGATTGATGCGGTGTGGTGCCCGGATCAATCAACCAGGTAAAGGAGAATAGAATCACCTGCATGACCGAATAGTCGGCCTCATTGAGCACCCCATCGTGCGACAAATCCATCTGCGGATAGACAAAATAGATCAGCATACCGGACAGCAATAACAGCAACAGCATCACCGAAATCAACATGCCGGATTCTTTGCGCACCTCATGCATTTGCGCCACCTGTTTAACGGCCAGCACCAGGCTGGAGAGCGGATCGAGCATGACCAGCACACGCAACACACGCAGCAACACCAACCATTGTGGAGCCGCTGCCAACAGATCAAACAGGGCCAGCGTGGCGAAAAAATCCAGGCCTGCGAAACAGAGTTCGGCAGTTCTGCGCTTGCCTTTGGGCAATATCTTGATCACGGCCACGGTGCGTGAGGCCAGTTCAATCATCAGCACCATGGCAATAAACAGCACACCATTTTTCATGCCCAGTGCCGCTGCACCCAAACCAATCGCAAACACCGCAAGCGGTAGCGAATAGACAAAGGTTTCATAGGTCAAAAAGCGGAATACGCGTAGCATTCTGAGCATGTACATGCCGCGCAGCAGACGAATCAGGCGCAAATAAATCGAGTTGGTAAACAGTCCCGCCGGAGTCAGCAGAATCAGATAGAGGCCGATGGTAGCCAGCGTATCAAAGACCAGAAACAGGAGTTCGTTGCGATCACGCCAACCCTTCTCCTTCTGCAGCCAGAAACGCAGCATCAGTTCCACAGTGAAAAACAGAATCAATGGTGCAATTACAAACCAGTAGCGCTCAAACACACACAACACCAGTGCTGCCACAATGACCAGCGCATAACGCGGATGCGAAAAAACGCGTTCAGCCAGATACATCCACTCACGTCTGGAGCGCCCTTCAAACGATTTCGGTTGCAACACAGAAGCTGTTTGAAGCACCTCCTCTGCGCCATCAACCTTCTCCTGCGGCACTTTAACGGACTCCTGCTGTTGTCTGTTCACGGCTGACGTTGCGCTATGCAAACACGCGACAACCGCCCTGAGCGGGAGTAATGGCCGATCTTCTTGACCTGTCTCATCTGCATCAGATCTATCCCTGCACCGCTCTATCGGCGCAATGCGGCCAAAAAATCACGCACCCGCTCAGAAAGTTCACCGCCTTTCTGGTTAAGCGCATTGGACACATCCAGCACACCTGCCGCCGCCTTGCCGGTCTCCTCAGCTGAAGCGCTGACCCCGGTAATATCATCACTGGCCTGGTGGGTCGCTTCGGAAGCATAATGCACACTCTGGGCAATCTCCCGTGTGGCTTCATTCTGCTGTTCGGTCGATTCTGCAATAGACTGATTAATCTCATTCATGCGCTGAATAACCGACGAGATATGGGAAATCGCCTCTACCGCCCCCCCGCTCTGACGCTGAATAGCACCGATCTGCTGGCCGATCTGTTCTGTCGCTCTGGCCGTCTGGTTGGCCAGCTCCTTAACCTCGCCAGCCACCACGGCAAAGCCGCGCCCGGCATCACCGGCACGCGCCGCTTCAATACTGGCATTCAACGCAAGCAGGTTGGTCTGCTCGGCAATTTCAGAGATCACACGCACGACCTCGCCAATCTGTTCGGACACTTCAGAAAGCTCCGTCACAGTGGCATTGGTACTCTCTGCCTCCTGCACTGCCGATGCAGAAATACCCACAGCTTCATGCACCTGACGGGTAATTTCACCAATGGAGGCCGACAACTCTTCCGATGCCGATGCCACCGTCATGACGTTATCACTGGCCTGATTTGCACTACCCGAAACCGCTTCAGCCTGCGCTGAGGATTGCACCGCCATAGCAGATAACTGTTCAGCAGCCTGCTGCATCTCATCACCAAAGCTCTGAATCTCCGTCACCATACCACCGATATTAGTCTCAAAATCATTCGCCAGCTGTGTCCGTTCAGTCACATCATTCCATGAGACCATGATCGATTGCCACGTGCCATCTGAGTCGTGGATCGCATAAGCGTCAAATTCGATTTCTCTTTCTGCTGCTTTGAATTTGGCGTGGAGAGGCAGATTACCTACATGGGATAACAGATGGCGCTGATGTGATGGGTTGTTATGGAAAATATCGATGCACTGCCCAACAATCTCATCGGCCTTACAGGGCAGAAAGCTTTCAATATTGCGAAATAGATCCAGCGCGGCAGGGTTCATATAGGTGATAACCAGATCATCACTGTTGGCCAGCATGGTCGCCTGCGGAGTGGTTTCAACCACGGCCTTTAACTGGAACGCATTTTTGACAGTGACTGTCAATTTAGCATAAGACTCAACCAGCCGCCCGACCTCGCCCTGCATCGGAATGTCCAGAGTATGGGATGTATCACCATCATCCAGCGCATCCATGGCCCCTGCAATCTGTCGCAAGGGACGAACCACCGACTGTGCAATCAGCCACAGGACAACCACAATCAATAGCAGCAATGCGAGACTTACGCCCCAAAACACCATCCCCTGGGATTGGTGCACAGACTCCATCTCATCCCTGGCCGTATCGATCATGGTACCTAAAGCAACATCCAAAGCACCCAGGCCGGGCAACAGCTGTTCATTGAAAGTCTTGCCAAAGTGCTCACGCTGCTCGGCCATAGCCAGTCTCTGCGCGGCGTAATCATGCAGTGCCTGACTGTAACGTTGCATACCTGCGCTTATCACTGAGCGCTGTTCCGTTGTTAACTGAGACTGGCTCAACAGCCCGATAAAGCGCGATAGTTCGGCCGCATGTTTGTGCAGATATTTCTCGTTATGCCTGAGCATGAAATCCTTCTCATGGCGGCGCATCATCAACATTGAGACCATTTTTTTATCATCGGCCAACTGTTTCAAGCGCTTTTCAACATCATGTACGGCTGTGCGCAAGGTGCCGCGCAAGCCCTGCTCTGCAGTCAGCCCCAACTTCTGTTTGCTGGCCGCAAAGGCCTGAATTTCACGGTCAAACTGTTGCATTGTATCCGTTTGTGTCACGGCCAGATCGCGCAACGCCTGATTCGGCAGTTCAGCTTGCAGCTTTTTCAGGGCCTGCTCGTTGTCGCGCCAGACATCGTTATACGCCTTACCGAGGCTGGTGTCGCCTTCGATTAAGCGCAGGGCTATGGCATCCTGCCAGATGGTCTTCTCTGCCAAACCATCAACGACTTCCATCAGATGGGTCATTTTATTGACTCTGGCATCAATGCGATCCAGATCTGCCATCGTTTTTTCATGCATCAAACCGACCAGCAACACAGTCACTACTGTCAACACAGCAATGGCAGTAAGCCTGTGTGTCACTGTGAAACGATCATACCATGCAGCTTTTACTGTATTTGCCATAACCGAACTCCCTTGAAAGATTCATCCCTGCAAAGCTTCTAAAAGCAAAATAGGTGCCACTTACAACATGCGCAGCCGCTACAACAGGGCAATCGCATTATATGTGACTGCACCCTCAAAAGTTCGTCATTTCCGAGGGTCTTATCGGAAATCCATATCCATCAGTGTGTCAGGAAATATGCACCCGGTTGCGGCCTGACTCTTTGGCTATATACAGATTGTCATCAGCAATACCCACCATCGCATCAAAAGCCAGGCTGGAATCGCAACAGATGCCGATACTCACAGTCACATGCATCTCTTCTTCGCCATTGATATAGGTGACATGCTGTTCAATATTGCTGCGCAAACCATCAAAGACCAGATGCGCCTCATCCACATTACAATTTTCCGCCACAATACAGAATTCTTCGCCACCTGTGCGAGCGATAATATCGGTTTCCCGCAAGCGCTGTTGCAACGCTGAGGCGAGGGATTGCAGCACGATATCACCCGTTTCATGGCCCATGCTGTCATTGATGCGCTTGAAATGATCAATATCCAGCATAGCTACGGCATAGCCCCGCTTGTGACGCCGGGCATTGGCCTGCACCAGAGGAATTGACGCATGCAGAAAACGGCGATTGTAGAGACCGGTCAGAAAGTCCCGGTTCGAGGCATCCCTGTAGGTGCGAATATAATGCTGCATGTTCAGGTTCTGCATCACCCGGCATAGCAACTCCTCCTGCGAGCAGCTTTTAGGAATATAGTCATTGGCGCCACTTTTGAGAAAACGTGAAGCCAGGTTGTCATCACCCTGCCCGGAAAACCCGATAATCACCAGATCCTTATACTCCGGCAGATCCCTGAGCATCTTACACATCTCAAAACCGTTCATGGCAGGCAGGCTATAATCAATCATCACCAACCCGATGCCCTTTTCACGCACCAGCAGTTTCATGCCCTCTTCAGCACTGCCTGCCTCATGTGTCTTGAGCATCGTGCGGTTGAGTTTGTTCACCACCCGCATCCGCCCCATAGAGGAGTCATCCACCACCAGCGCTTCAATATGACAGTTTTTCTGCAATCTGTTAATCAGCGTGGCCAGATAATTGATAGAATAGACACTGTCCTTATGCACATAATCAACCATCAGCGCGTGCTCTTCGCACATCTTCTTCATGGCCAGAGAGTTACTGCCTGAAAACACAATAAATGGAATCGCGTGCATGGCGATATAATCAACCACTTCACCATTGGGTGCATCGGGCAGATTCAGATCAAGCAAGGCAACGAAGTACTCCTGTCCCTCCTGCTCGACCAGTTGCATCGCCTCTTCCAGATTATGGGCTGTATCCACCGGGAAATCGATATGTGCATCCAAGTGTTTATGCACCGTTTTACAGACAAACAACGAATCTTCAACCAGCAGTATCTTCTGTTGCTTTGGCTCCCTATCTATATCACATCCCGCTGTTACTTGAGTCATGGTTAAGGCAGCCTACTTGCGCAGAGAGACAAGAAACGCATTGATTGCAGCTTGCACATCGGCAGTGCGCCGGGTCATGGCTTGCGTCATTTCAATCATCTCATCGGATGCAGTATCAACACCAACGGCTGATGTCGACAGCTCAGTGACCGAGGTGCGTACAGCATCCATACTGTGATTAGCATCTTGTGCCGCACTGGATATTTCATTGGCTGCCAGACTCTGCTGCTCCATCGCTTCGGTCACTGTGGCGGTGAAGTCGTTAATCTTCTGAATGGTGTCGCCAACACCATTGATGGCATGCGCTGCATCCTGACTTTCTGACTGGATACGCTCCACCTGCTGACGTATATGACCTGTTGCCTTTGATGTCTGACTAGCCAGCTCTTTCACCTCACTGGCCACCACGGAGAAGCCGCGCCCGGCCTCCCCGGCTCTTGCTGCCTCAATACTGGCATTGAGCGCCAGCAGATTCGTCTGGCCGGCAATATCAGCAACAGTTCCGACAATCGAGCCAACCTCTTCGGCCTCTTTTGAGAGCTTCTGCATTAACTCGGTGGCCTGACCCACTTCGACCACAGCACGAATCGCCTCCTGCTGTGTGTCGCTTAACTGCCGGGAAACCTCCATAATGCTCATCGACATCTCTTCAATCGCAGCAGCAGTACTACTAACACTGGAACTGCCTCTATTTACACTCTCCAAGGCACTACTGCTCTGTTCTGCCAACACATCAGAATCATCATCAATGCGCTTGGCAGACATGTTGACCTGCTCTGATTCCGTCGCCAGCTCCGACACCATCGAGCTGACATTCTGTTCAAACGAATCGGCCATATCATTCTGCAATCTCACTTTCTCTTCTGCTAATTGCTGCTGTTCCAGCTCCCTGGCTGCAGCCATCGCCTTGCCTTCAAACACCTCATACTGCAGCAGTGACTGCATCGTTTTCATATCATCAACAATATCGCCCAACTCATCATGATCATGTTTTACAGGCATCTCTCTGTAGTTTCCTTCAACGATGCGTTGCATGCTCTGCACAATCTCCGCAAGCGGCCTGAATGTTTTCTTCATCGTCAAAAATGCCAGCAACAGTGATAGCAAAACACCAGTCGAAATCAATACTACTGATAGATACAGATTCATACGCGAGCCTTCATACTCCTCAGCCAGCAACTGTGTAAGGCTTTGCGTTATTTTATCATTCAAAGCCCACGAGAGCGCGATAGCATTGCTCCCCTGATTAAAAAACTGGCTGCTATCCACACGAATCGGCTGCTGACCTAACAAACCTTGATTCACCAAGTCGAAGAAATCACCCGTACCCGATTCCATAGAATTCGCAGAAGCGCCCAAGGCGGCGTGTAAATCCGGGTTGTAGCTCTCAACCACATGACGCAACTCTTCTATCACCCCCTGACTGAGCGACTCGGCCAAAACCTTCAGCTCTATAAGCTGCTGACGTTGTACATCCGTCATGGAACCGGATGCAGCTATACCTGCTCCCAGTCCACGAATACGTCCGTAATACTCATTCAGTTCAGGAATTGCCTCTGCCATAAATTCACCCAGGTGTAGAATGTCCAGGGCAGGGTCTGAAACAAGCTCTCCTTGATGGAACAGATCACTGGAAAGTCCAAGCAATCTGCCAATCAGAGCCGTATGCCTGTCAAAGCTTACGATGGCAGATGCATCTCTCCAGCTCGTTTTGAGTGACTGCCACGCTGATGCCATTGATTTCACATCAACCAACACATCTTGCATGCTTGATTGCTCAGCCACATGCAGCAATTCAGTGACAGCGGCGTCAACCTGCTCCTCTAATGCCGTCAATTTACCGGCAACTTCTTTATTGCCATGATGCCAGGCATTAGCCATGCCCCGATGCTGTGGCAGCACCTCTAATACATTGCGAACAGATGCCACATAAGGTACAGATTCAACTCGCAAATCAACGCTCCTGGCTACTGTTAAATTGTCACTAATAGAGAGCCAACCCAGTACTGCAATAGTGAGCAGTGAAACGATTGTGGAAGCGAGCATCATACTTTTGAGTTTAATCCTTCTGAACCAGGGTGCAGCTAGCGTGGAGGGCAATACAGCGTTGCCTGCATTGACCTCGTGATAGAGCTTTTCAATTCTGTTAATCTGCTCCTGTGTAGGGGCTGTGCGTACAGAGATGTAGCCGGAAACACGGCCATTGCTGTCATATTCTGGTGAAGCATTGGCCACCACCCAATAAAAATTACCATTTTTGCAGCGGTTTTTCACAAGGCCAGTCCAGGGCTTTTCAGCCTTTAAGGTGTCCCATAAATCCTGAAATGCCGATGCGGGCATATCGGGGTGGCGAACCAGGTTATGCGCCTTCCCTTTCAGCTCCTCGTGCGAAAATCCGGCAAGCGCACAAAAGGCTTGATTGGCATAGACGATACGACCTTTCAAATCCGTACGTGAAACCAGAATATCATCGGGTTTCATCTTATGTTCAATTTGCGTAACAGGCTGATTATCTCTCACATGCGGCTCCCTGATCGTGTTGATCTGTTCATTGACTAATCCGTCACGACATCTCTGAAAACATCTCCATCACGAACAGATCATATGCAATATCCATGCCAATATCAGGGATATGATCCGAATCATGCTTCATTAAAACCAGGCAGGTTCATATTGGTTTCAAGTGCGATCAATCCGGCACAAAAAAAGGAGCCTCAGCTCCTCTTACAGCACATGCAACAACAGACTCTTAATCAACATCTTTCCAATCGTCATTCTCTACACAATGGGCATCGTCATATGGACTAAATGCAGGCATATCCATCAAACACTCCAGCTCGGAGCTTGCTATATTGATAGGACTACTCACCAGTTTCATAAACTCCAACCGTGAAAAGGCCGGATTTGTTACTTCAATCATCATTCTTTACTCCTTGTCTCTGTTTCTTTCTATGCAGAAAGCTATGTCGGAATAAGTCACAATGATGTCATTCAGAAGTCAGCTATGTGACGCCCACTATTCATCATTTGAAGTCATTTCTTTTTGATAACGAATGACTTGAATCCGGCCAATCCACTATCATCGTATACGCCACCGCCAGACACGCTATTTTTGGAAAAAAACGACAAGAGCAGGCCTGCGACAATTTGCCACATTGGCTCATGTGACTAATACGCTAACATTTCAGCTGCGTTAGACGAAAGCACAAACAGACCTCTAATGATACCTCCCTATCGTGATGTTGTTCTCCTCAAAGCCCTCATCACTCAACAGGCTCGGTCCCTCAGGCCGAGCCTGTTTTTGTTTATAGTCGTGTTTTATCTTCTGGCATATGCATCAAAACATTTACCTATTCACGCAGTTCATTACAGTGATGCGCTATTGATCGTTGTTGTCTGCATTTCACATCTGATAACAATAGAAAAATATCGGAGACACACATGAAAACCCCTGTCCTTCAACTGATTGAACGCGTTAAAAAACAGATCCTTGGTCAAGATGAATTGATTAACCGCATGCTCATCGCCTTGCTCGCAGATGGACATCTGCTGGTGGAAGGCGCACCTGGGCTCGCCAAAACACGCGCTATCAAAGTGCTCTCTGAAGGGTTGGAGGGTGATTTTCATCGTGTGCAATTCACACCGGACCTGTTGCCTTCGGATTTGACCGGCACCGAGATTTATCGACCACAAGATGCTTCATTTCAGTTTCAGTCAGGCCCTCTATTTCACAACCTTATTCTTGCCGATGAGATCAACCGTTCTCCGGCCAAAGTACAGTCGGCTCTGTTGGAGGCGATGGCTGAGCGCCAAATCACCGTCGGCAATGTCACCCATCAACTGCCCGAACTCTTTTTAGTGATGGCAACACAGAACCCGATTGAACAGGAAGGCACCTACCCCCTGCCCGAAGCTCAGCTCGATCGATTCCTCATGCATGTGCGTATCGGTTATCCGGATGCGGTAACAGAAAAGGCAATTCTGCGTCTGACACGTGATGAAATGCTGCAACGCACAAAAACTGATCCGACCAGCCAGACAAAGATATCGCAATCAGATCTGTTTGCCGCCCGTAAAGAGGCCATGCAACTCTATATGGCCGATGAACTGGAAGATTATATTGTGCATCTGGTCATGGCGACACGTCATCCCGAGCAGTATGACGACGATCTTGCGCGCTGGATTCAGTTTGCCGCCAGTCCTCGTGCCACGATTGCACTTGATCGCTGTGCTCGTGCCCACGCCTGGCTGGCGGGTCGTGATTTTGTCAGCCCTGAAGATATTCAAGCCATTGCACCTGATGTGCTACGTCATCGTGTTCTGCTCAGTTTTGAAGCAGAAGCGGCTGGCATCAGCTCCGATGATGTGATTGCAGAACTGCTGAAACGCGTCGCTGTGCCATAGTTCAATAAAGAGACCAAACAACTTTCCAAACTTTTATCCATATCTAGGAGAATAGACTGCAACGCCCTGACCCCATCAAGCCGGATCTGACTTATCTGATTCATCTGCAACGACCAGCCACTGCCCTGCATTTAAGGGCGGGTTATCCGCGTGCCTTGATGGCAGGGGCCCATCTGTCGCGTTTTCAGGGGCGTGGTGTCGAGTTTGATGAGGTGCGCCCCTATCAGCCGGGTGACGACATCCGCAGCATGGACTGGCGCGTGACTGCCCGTACAGGCAAACCACACACCAAACTGTTCCGCGAAGAGAGGGAACGCCCTGCTCTGGTGCTACTGGATCTGCGACCGTCCATGTTTTTTGCTACCCGTGGTGCTTTGAAATCAGTCGTTGCAGTTGAATGCGCCAGCCTGTTGGCATGGAGTGTGATGCAACAGGGTGATCGTATCGGCAGTCTTATCTTTGACGGAGATGCCACCTCTGAAACACAACTTTCTCGCCCGGTGCGCGGGCGCCGTGGTGTATTGCGACTACTGGGTAATGCGGTGAACCATGCCAACTGGAAACAGCGCTCCCAAAGCATCGATGAAGAACAATCACTGCAGAAGATGCTACAGCGTGCTTCCCATGCAGCTCGCACCGGCAGTTTGATTATGATGGTTAGCGATGGCCGTGGTCTGGATGATGACAGTATTGCGCAGTTAAAACGCTTGTTGCTGCACCATACGGTGGTGTTTGTTCTGGTATACGATGCCTTCGAAGCTGACATGCCAGAGGTAGGAGAGTTGCAGGCCAGTGATGGTAAAATGCGACGCAGTCTGGATACCGCCAATGCAAGCATGAGAAAACAGCATCACGCGCACTTCTCAACACGTCGTACTTATCTGCAAGATTTGGCTCGATTGCCTGGATTTGTTTTTCTGGAATGCGCAACGCATGATGACCCTTTCACGATATTGCAAGCGAGGCTGGGACGATGACTACAGCCTTGCCCGATCAGATCCCCATGCAACAGGCCGCCAACCCAGTGAGTCAGGATACTGATCCGCTGGCTGGCTTGCATGATATTCATATGCCTGAAGCTATTGGCTGGTGGCCTCCGGCACCGGGCTGGTGGTTGCTGCTTGGGTTAGTTTTTATATCAATTGCAGCGCTCTTCTTTTATCGCCGCTGGAACGCAAGCCGGAATAACAGGCCTGTAGTCTACTCCACAAAAGCGGTGATGCAGGAAGCGCTGCTTGAATTCACAGCTATTGAGCAACATTATCACGAGCATGAGGCTTCTACTGATCATGCTCAGTCTCAAACAGTAGCCGACATCTCACAATTGTTACGCCGATGTTCCGTGCAACTCGCACGCATCAACAATGAACCAGAGGCTGTTGCAGGTATAACCGGTAATGATTGGCTTAACTGGCTCGATGGGCGCTGGGAGCGTGAAGATTTCATGCAAGGAGCTGGCCGCATCCTGATTGATGCACCCTATCGAAATAGCTTTTCTCAGAGCGATGCAGTGCCTGAGCTGTTCACCCTGTGCAGAGCCTGGCTGGAGCAGCAAAGATGAGTTCTCTCTCCTGGCTCTATCCATGGCTGCTATTTCTATTGCCACTACCGTGGTTTATCTGGCGTTTTTCCACCCCCATCCGGCAACCAGAAGCTGTTGCACATATTCCCTTCGCCAGTGACTGGAGTGAAGCAGGCATGCGTTCATCCGGCACAGGCAGAGGCAAATTGCGCCTATCTCTTCTCTCTCTCATTTGGCTGCTGCTACTACTCGCTGCTGCCAGACCAGAATGGCATGGTGATGCGGTTGAGCTGCCTGTCAGTGGTCGTGATCTGGTCCTGGCCGTGGATATTTCAGGCTCGATGCAGATGAAAGATTTCACCCTTCAGGGACAGCAGGTAGATCGTTTATCAGCCACCAAAGCCGTCGCGGATGCATTTATTCAGCGCCGCGAAGGTGACCGTATCGGCCTGATTCTGTTCGGCAGCAAGGCTTATGTGCAGACACCATTAACCTTTGACCGCCAAACCGTACGCATATTACTGAACGAGTCGGTCATCGGCTTAGCAGGCAAATCGACAGCCATTGGTGATACCATCGGATTAACAGTCAAACGCTTGCAGCAGAGCGCCATGCCTGCGGTCAACCCGACAACAGATAACGGGCTGGCCCTTTCTGAACCAGCTCAGTCTGCACCCACTCTATCTGAACTGGCTCTCTCTCATCAGGCGAACAAACAGAGCGCCCAGCTTGAACGTGTACTTGTGTTACTCACCGACGGTGTCAATACAGCCGGTGATATTACACCACAGCAGGGTACAGAGCTGGCTGTCAAAGCAGGGCTGAAGATCTATACCATAGGCATTGGTGCGGATGCGATGAATGTCAGTTCATTTTTCGGTTCCAGACAGGTCAACCCTTCGGCTGAACTCGATGAAGAGGGTTTAACAAAGATTGCTGAGCAGACTGGTGGTCGCTATTTCCGGGCCCGTGACACGCGTGAATTAAATGAGATTTACCAGATGATTGACAGGCTGGAGCCTGTTGAACGTGAACACAATATGTTCAGGCCTCTGCATGCGCTATTTATGTGGCCCCTGGCCTTATCTCTATTGCTGGCCATGCTTCTGTTGGCATCCACCCTGCCATGGAAAACGTATATCCAAAACAGGAGCGCATTATGGACACGTTGAGCGCCATCGATCTGTTCCATTTTCTGCGTCCATGGTGGTTCATGCTCCTGCCTGCATGGTTACTGCTCTCTTATCTTCTATGGACAAACCATCAGCAGAAGAGTGGCTGGTCAGCGCTCTGTGACCCTGCCCTGCTCAGCTACCTGGTTGGAGGTGTCACGGAACAGACCAACAGATCCAGACTATGGTTAACAGCCCTTATATCGGCGGGATGCATTGCCATTGTGGCACTGGCAGGGCCAGTCTGGAAACAGCTGCCGCAACCGCTGTTTCAGGCCCAATCAGCCATGGTGATTGTGCTCGACCTCTCCCGATCCATGGATGCGGAGGATCTGAAACCAAGTCGACTCATTCGCGCCAAACAGAAGGTGCAGGATATTCTAGCCGCCAGAGTCGAGGGGCAAACAGGTTTGATTGTGTTTGCAGGCTCCGCCTTTGATGTCGTGCCATTAACAACGGATAATCGGGCTATTCTTTCGCTGCTCGCATCCCTTGATACCGGCATGATGCCAAGCCAGGGCAGTATGGCATCAGAGGGCCTGAAACATGCGCTGGCCATGTTTCAACGTGGTGCAATTCACACTGGATCTGTGGTCATTCTATGCGATGGTATGGATCAAAATGCCATACCTGCTGCGCAGGCGCTCTCAAAAGCTGGTCATCTGGTCAGTGTACTGGCGGTAGGTACAACTGACGGTGCCCCAATCCCCGCCCGCTCCAATGGCGCGAACGGCACTGGCGGTTTCATGAAAGATAGTGCCGGCAACATCATTTTAGCAAAAGTGGATGATGAACGTCTCTCTGCACTGGCGAGCGCCGGTGATGGACTATACCAGCATATGCGTCTCGATGATGATGATGTGCACCGGTTGCCCGGTTTGATTCCACCGCGTTTGTCCGAGCCCGGTTCTGAGCAGAGTGCGCTGAGCGATACGGTTCAAACCGATCAGTGGTATGAAGAAGGCCCATGGATACTGCTACTGCTCCTACCTCTGTGTGCACTGGCTTTTCGGCGCGGAGCTCTGTTGATGCTCATTCTGGCGCCCATGCTCACACCTATCATGATGCCAGCGCCATCACATGCTATGGCGTGGAAAGATCTATGGCAGACACCCGATCAGCAGGCGCACACACTGATGCAGCAAAAGAAAAGTAAAGAGGCTGCTGAGCAATTTATAGACCCCCAATGGAAAGCAGCAGCGCAGTATCAAGCTGGGCAATACAAAGACGCTGCTGATACGCTGGACGATCTCAACAAAAGCGATGCGCTGTATAACAGAGGCAATGCGTTGGCCAAATCAGGTGACCTTCAGGGTGCATTGGATCTTTATGATGCGGCCTTGGAACGCAACAGCTCACATCAGGATGCACAATTCAATCGTGATCTGGTTGAAAAAGCGCTCAAACAGCAGGCCAAAGAGAAAAAGCCTGGTGATAAAGGTGAACAGTCAGACCAACAGGATCAACAGCAGGGTGATAAGCAAGAGTCTGATCAATCGTCTGACCAATCATCTGACCAA
>CAYZJL010000009.1:0-1437 GCA_964478615.1 uncultured Zetaproteobacteria bacterium | reverse complement strand
TCTGACCAATCATCTGACCAACCGTCAAAGCAGTCATCAGAGCAACAGGAGAAAGAGTCGCAAGAGCAGTCCCAATCATCTGAACCTGATGCTGGCGAACAATCTTCTCAGGATGCAGAAAGCTCTGAAGCAGATAAGCAGAGATCAGCAGAGGATAAATCAGAAGAAGAGAAGGCCAAGGAAGCTCAAGCTGCAAAAGAGGCCGAAGAGAAAGCAGAACAGGATAAAGAGCAGCAGGCCGCTTCAGAGCAATCAGATGAACAAAAAACAGAAGAAGAGCAAAAACAGGCTAAACAGCAGAAACAACTGAATGAATCCGATCAACAGGCGCTGGAGAAGCTGCACGAGCAGCAACAGCTATTGCGACGCATCCCGGATGATCCGGGCGGCCTGTTACGACGCAAGTTTAAATACCAGTATCAGAACCGGCAGGGAGCACAAAAGCAGTCAGGGAGTAAGCAGGCATGGTAAAGCGGATGCAAACAGCAACATGGGTAGAGCTCTTGATGATGCTCGCAGCCCTCCTATGCAGTGGAGAAGTCTACGCGGCGGTAAGCGCGCAAGTGGATCGTTACAATATCAGTATTGATGAAACCGTGAATTTAACCATTGAAGTCAGTGGCGATGATGACGGTGAACCGGATATCACAGCGCTGCAGAAGGAGTTTGAGATCTTATCCCGGAACAAGAGCAGCTCCTACAGCCTGATCAACGGTTCGATGAGCAGCAAATCCACATGGCAACTCATATTGCGTCCGCGTCATACTGGCAGATTAACCATTCCCGCCTTACAGATAGGTAAGAAACAGACATCCGCGATCAATATGCAGGTCAATCAGGCTGCCACCCGCCAATCTTCGAACGCAGCTCCACAGGGAGAGTTGTGGATTGATATGAAGATCGAACCCAAAACCGTACATGTGCAGCAACAGGCCGTGATTACCCTGCAAATTTATCAGGCCGTCGCACTCAATCAGGCTCAATTGAGCGAACCCAAATCTGATCAAGCCATCATCGTGCGCCTTGGTGAAGACAAATCCTATCAGCGCAACCGCAATGGCAAAAACTGGAATGTCACCGAACGACGTTATGCGATTTTCCCGCAACAGCATGGCCTGCTCACACTCGATCCCGTCCAGCTTGATGGCAGCGTTTTAGCAGGGCGCTCGTATGGCTCTCCATTTCAAACGACGCGCCCCATACGTGTACGTTCCAATGCGCTGGAGTTCGACGTCAAAAGCATGCCCACGGATTGGCAATCCAACATATGGTTACCGGCCAAACACCTGCAGTTAACAGAAAACTGGCCCGCAGGTGAATTCAAGGTCGGTGACTCCATCACCCGCACCTTAACGCTCACTGCGGTTGGCCTGAATTCCAGTCAGCTGCCCGAAATAGGGGCTTTGCTGCCCGATTACCTGAAATCCTATGCAGACA
>CAYZJL010000008.1:0-24145 GCA_964478615.1 uncultured Zetaproteobacteria bacterium | reverse complement strand
GCATAAGGCTGTGGAGAGGGCTTTTCCAGCCTCTCGTTTTTCCGAGTCGCCCAATCATAAAGGGGCATCAGCGGCAGCTCCCATTTTTATTGTAGGTATGCCGAGATGTGGTTCTACACTGTTGGAGCAGGCACTTTCACGCCACCCGGAACTGCATGGCGCAGGTGAAATTGGGGCTATGGTTCAGTCAGTAGTAGGTCGAAAATGTATGGTTCGCACAGCTCAGCTTATTGAAAACCTGACAACACTGAATGATATGGAATTAGAGGGGGTTGGACTGGAGTATGAACGACGCACGAGAGATGAGTATGGTTTAGATGGTCGAATCATCGACAAAGAATTAAGCAATTATCGTTTTGTTGGCGTCATTGCTAAAGGGCTTCCAAATGCCCGTATTATCCATGTTAAGCGCGATCCGATGGCTTCCTGCCTATCTATTTTTCAACAGCATTTTGGTGTTTCAGTGGGCTATTCCTGCAGCCTGGAGGAAATAGGGCGTCAATACGCCCGCTATCATCGATTAATGCAACACTGGCACGACGTACTTCCGGATGGTGTTATGCTAGAAGTCAACTATGAGGACATTGTAGCCAACCCCGAAACCAAACTACGCAGCCTGTTGGAGCATTGTAATCTTGAATGGAACGAAGACTGTTTGTCCGGACATGAAAGCATCGGCGTAGTAACCTCAGCCAGTTTTATCCAGGTGCGAGAACCCATCCATCAGAAATCAGTCGCCCACTGGAAGCACTATACAAAACAACTGGCACCACTCACGCAGTACTTGCATATTCCTCAATAGATAACCGCACCTTCCATCACCATCTCATGCACCTGGCTTGGCCCATCAGCCCGTGCACAGCGGCCACACTTAGAGACACCTTTTTTAAAAAAAAGGAGGGAGATAGATTCTAGGGCTTGCGCTCCATGAAAATGAATGCATGTGGGTAGATGTTCTTCTCATCCAACACACCGTTTTGGCGAGTAACCACCTGCCAATCATTGCGATCAAACTCAGGAAACCAGACGTTCCCTTCAAAAGCGGCATCGATTTCAGTGATGTAGAGGCAATCAGCCTGATCAATAAGCAGTGCGTAGATCTCTGCACCGCCCATCACCATGATCTCCTCGGCATCAGGCACTTCGGCCTGAGCCTCCGCTAGAGAGCTAACAACCTTACAGCCATCAATTTGCAGATCGGACTGCCTGCTTAAGATGAGATTCACTCGCCCCGGCAATGGCCGCCCGATCGATGCATAGGTTTTACGCCCCATCAGGATCGGTTTACCCATGGTATTTTTTTTAAACCAGGCCATATCCGCTGGCAGCTTCCATGGCAGTGCATTTTCACAGCCAATCAAACGATTCCTGTCCATAGCCCAAATCAAAGAAAGTTTCATCTTATTTATCAGCCGCCAATTGACGCAGCACATACTGCAGGATGCCACCGTGCTGGTAGTACTCGACCTCTTTCGGGGTATCGATGCGGACATCAACGGTGAACGATTTCACCGAGCCATCTGTTGGCGTTGCCATAACATTCAGCTCCTTGGCGGAACCATCAGTAATGCCAGCGAAATCGAAGCTTTCCTGACCTGTTAAACCGAGAGACTCAGCCGATTCACCTGCTTTAAATTGCAGTGGAAGAATGCCCATACCAACCAGATTGGAGCGATGAATGCGTTCGTAAGTTTCGGCAATCACAGCCTGTACACCCTGCAAGCGCGGGCCTTTGGCTGCCCAGTCACGCGATGATCCGGAGCCGTACTCCTTGCCTGCAAGGATAATGCTGGCAACGCCCTCACCCTTGTATTTCATGGCTGCATCATAAATGCTCATCTGCAGACCGGATGGCTGATGCAGGGTGACACCGCCTTCGGTGCCCGGAGCCAGACGATTACGCAGACGGATGTTGGCAAAAGTACCGCGCATCATGATCTCATGATTACCTCGGCGCGAACCATAAGAGTTGAAATCTTTGGCATCAACACCGCGCTCCTGCAAATAACGACCTGCCGGAGAATCGGCTTTGATAGCACCTGCCGGCGAGATATGGTCGGTGGTGACCGAATCACCCAACAATGCCAAGACACGCGCGCCTTTAATATCAGTAATCGCATCCAGATCAAAGGTCATGCCTTCGAAATATGGCGGATGCTGGATATAGGTAGAGCTACTATCCCAAGCGAAACGATCACCCGTTGGTGCTTGCAGATTCTGCCAGCTGGCATCACCGGCATAGACATCACCGTAAGAGGCTTCGAACTGTTCAGCGGTCACACATGAGGCAACCACATCGGCAACCTCTTTCTGGGTAGGCCAGATATCTTTTAGAAAGAGCTCTTCACCATCACGATCCTGCCCGATTGGATCATTGTAGAGATCGATATTCATCGTGCCTGCAATGGCATAAGCCACAACCAATGGCGGGGATGCAAGATAGTTCATGCGTACTTCGGCATGCACACGTCCTTCGAAATTGCGGTTACCGGAGAGTACGGATGTAACGGCCAGATCGCCCTCTGCAATGGCAGCGGACACTTCTACAGGCAGCGGCCCTGAATTGCCGATGCAGGTGGTGCAGCCATAACCAACAGTATTAAACCCGAGCGCATCCAGATCCTGGGAGAGACCGGCTTTATCGAGATATTCTGTAACCACTTTTGAACCGGGGCCGAGGGAGGTTTTTACCCATGGTGCTGCTGTAAGGCCAAGAGCGACGGCTTTTCTTGCAACCAGTCCTGCACCCAGCATCACTGACGGGTTGGAGGTGTTGGTACAGGAGGTAATGGCAGCAATCACAACCGCACCATTATCAAGCGTAACTTCTTCACCGTTAATCATCGTGGTTACCGCTTTGGTGCTGATGCCAGCCTCGGCTTTTACCGCTTCCACTGTTTCCAGATATTTAACCTTTGATTCGGTCAGTGCGATGCGATCCTGCGGACGCTTGTGACCGGCCAGCGATGGCACAACAGATGACATATCAAGTGAAAGGTTCTCGCTGTAGATCGCTTCAGGAGAGTCTGCTTTGCGCCCACTTTCACGAAATAAGCCCTGTGCCTTGGCGTAGGCTTTAACCAGTGCGATATTCTCATCCGTTCGGTTGGAGAGACGCAGATAGTTCAATGTCTCCTCATCAATCGGGAAAATGCCGCAGGTAGCACCATATTCAGGCGCCATATTGGCGATGGTTGCACGGTCTGCCAGTGGCAGAGAATCAAGTCCTTCACCATGGAACTCAACAAATTTACCGACCACGCCGTGACTGCGCAGCATCTCAACAATGGTGAGCACCAGGTCGGTGGCTGTTGCCCCCTCAGGAATTTCTCCGCTCAGTTTAAAACCAACCACTTTAGGAACGAGCATGGAAACCGGCTGCCCCAGCATGGCAGCTTCTGCTTCAATGCCACCAACTCCCCAACCCAGTACGCCAAGACCATTGATCATGGTGGTGTGTGAGTCGGTTCCTACCAGTGTATCAGGATAAGCAACACCCTCATCATTGACGAACACGGTACGCGCCAGAAATTCAAGATTCACCTGATGCACGATGCCGCAGCCCGGAGGTACTGCTTTAAATGTTTCAAATGCGTTCTGACCCCATTTCAGGAAATTGTAACGCTCCCTATTGCGCTGGAACTCAATCGCGGTGTTTTTTGCAGCAGCATCCTGAGAGCCATAATTATCCACCTGTACGGAGTGGTCGATAACCAGCTCGGCAGGCGCAAGCGGCTCGATCTTTTTGGGATCACCACCAAGGGCAGTCATCGCATCACGCATCGCAGCCAGATCCACCACGGCAGGCACACCGGTGAAATCCTGCATCAACACTCGTGCTGGCATATAGGCGATCTCATGCTTCGGCTCAGCCTGCTCATCCCAGTTGGCGATAAAGTTGATATCAGCAGCCGTGACATTCACACCATCTTCACGACGCAGCAGATTTTCCAGCAAGACTTTCATTGAATAGGGCAGGCGACTCACATCACCGGCAGCTTTCAGCTGGTAATATGTGTAGGCCTTGTCACCAACCTGCAGGCTCTGTTTGGCGTTAAACGTATTACGCATATGATCACTCATGTAGGGCTCCTATTGCAAAAAAGAAGCCGCAAGCTAGCGATAACGACAGCTTTTCAAAAGCGCCATCATTTATAAACCTCCACCGCAGAGTACGCAGAGGAACGCAAAGTAAAGACAACAACAGATGCAAACCTCATCTCTCACTCTCTGATCATTGTAACGAAATATTATTTCTTTTATTAAATCATACTTTTATAGTTAGAGTCGGCCCATGTCCAAACCACTATCTTCCCGCCTGACTTTTGATGATCTACCCACCTGGTTCGCTGAAGGCTGCAAGCCTCGCGATAGATGGCGCATCGGCACTGAACACGAAAAAATCGGCTTCTGCATGGATTCACTCCAGCCGATCCCATACAGCGGCCAGCGCAGCATTAAAGGTCTGCTTGATATGCTGACTGGTCATGGTTGGAGCCCCGTATTTGAAACAGGTAATATCATTGCCCTCAAACGCGGCATGGCCTCTATCACGCTGGAGCCGGGCGGGCAGCTCGAACTCTCCGGCGCACCACTAGAAACCATCCATCAAACGTGTCATGAAACCACTGAATACCATAAACTGGTGCGTAGCATTTCAAAAGAATTGCGCATTGGCTTTCTCACACTCGGTTTTCAACCCAAATGGAAACGTGAAGGTATCCCATGGATGCCAAAAGCCCGTTATGCCGTAATGCGGGAATACATGCCCCGTGTGGGTAATGGCGGTCTGGACATGATGCTGCGCACCACAACAGTGCAGGCCAATCTCGATTTTGCATCGGAAGCAGACATGGCCAGAAAAATGCGCATATCTCTCTGCCTGCAACCGCTAGTGACCGCCATGTATGCAGCAAGCCCGTTTGAAGAGGGAAAACCGAGCGGATTTTTATCACGCAGAGCAGCCTGCTGGCTTGATACTGACCCGCATCGCACCGGCATTCTGAAATGTGCCTTTGATGATGGTTTTGGCTTTGAAGCCTATACGCAGTGGGCACTGGATGCGCCGATGTATTTTGTCATGCGCAATGGTACTTATATCGATTGTGCGGGTGGCAGCTTTCGGGATTTCATGCATGGTACACTTGCACAACTGCCGGGTGAATATCCCGACATGGATGATTGGGAACTGCACCTCTCCACCCTCTTCCCCGATGTGCGCTTGAAGCAATACCTTGAAATGCGCGGGGCCGATGCTAGTGCATGGCCATGGATCTGCTCTTTACCCGCCTTGTGGAAGGGCCTGTTATACGATGAACAAGCTGAATCTAAAGCATGGAATCTGATTGCCGACTGGTCTTTTGATGAAGTAAACAGATTGCGGCAACACGTACCAGCCACTGGTCTACAAACGCCATTCCGCCAAATATCAATTATCAAGCTATGTGAACAGGTGTTGGAGATATCCAGATCAGGCCTGCAACGCCTAAATCAACGCAATCAAGCGGGTGAAGATGAAAGTAAATTCTTAGATCCTGTCATTCAGGCTGTCACATCAGGACAAACACAGGCCGAGCATTGGCTCAAGCTTTATCACAGCGAATGGAACGAAAATATTGATCGCGTATTTTTTGAGGCCATGCATTAAACAATCAATTCATGCTGTTTTTGACTCGTTCCCCCACCTGCTCGCTACGATCACCCTAAGTCCGACAGGCTCCTAGCCGCGATCTCGGCCTACTCGACTCAATAAGGCGGATACAAAATCTTTAGCTTTCATATATTCCATCAAATAGGACGATACCTTGCGCACCCGTTTGGAGAGGTACGATGGCCGGGCATGATAACTGACCACATTATGTTGATGAACACGGCTTCGTACCCAATCGGCATGCGTTGGAGAAACCACAGCTTCTTTCGCTTCAGCACACTTCTTAAACAGCATATGAATATCAGCATCATCGTCGCTTGAATAACACTCGACCAGTTCAAAACCACACGACGCTACAATCGCCTGCAAGGTTTCCGGTGAGAAGTTATAAATATGCGCGTAATGGAACATGCGATCATAGGTCGCAAAAGGCCCTGTCACATTAGGGCATTCGACATAAAGCAGACCATCATCATGAATCAACGCACGCATATGCGTTAACGCTTTACGTGGTGAAGAGAAGTGTTCAATCACATGAATCAACAGCAGCAAATCTGTCTGTGCTTTTGCTTCCATATCGAACAGGTTCACGTTTTCCACCTGGGCAAACAGATTTTGCCGGGTAAAAGCATTAAAATCATGATTCGGTTCAATGCCCGACGCTCTGAAGCCTTCTGTTTCAAACAGCTTTACACTACAGCCAATGCCCGCGCCGACTTCAAATACTGTTTTCACACCGCTTAAAGCGGGCTTCAGTTGTGCATGAATACGTTCAGCATTTTTCCATGCTCGCATGATGCGTCGCTCTGAAGGCTGAGATTCACCATGATAATCCTGACGGTATCTGGAGGCATAATATTCATTCACCTCGGCTTCGCTTGGCACAGGCACATGCATCACCAGGCCACAGCCCAAACACAGACCAGTATCCAGAGCTTTCTGGTGCCTGTCGCTTTGAGAAATGATTTCTAAATTATCGCAATCACAAAGATCGCAGTGAACGGAAGGAGTAGTCATAGCGAAAATACTAATCAATAGATCAGCGTGCTGTCACCTACAGAGATTATATTGCCTTGGATTGATCAGACATAATGAATCCCTTTCTGATTACTATCAAACTATTGGCCGAATTTGGTTTTAAGCCAACTGCCGCACCAACTGACAATAAAAAATAGACAGAGCGCCAATACAACCGTTGCTCCGGATGGCCACTCATAAGCATATGACCAGATCAAACCCACTACTGTGCCCGTTAGCGAAAAAATAACCGACAACAGCCATAAACCAAGTAACGAACGGCCCCAAATCCATGCGCAGGCCGCCGGTAAAATCATCAGGCCGGCAGTCAACACAATACCGGCCAGCTTCACGCATAAAATAACCGTCAAACCCACCATGCCATAAAGCAGCAGTTTCAGGCTGGAAACAGGCAGGCCGGAAGCATCGGCAGTGATCGCATCAAAAGCAATGCTCCACCAAGCCCGCGCAGCCAATAGCAGGGAGAGTAAAATCAAACCAGAAAGCAGATATAACCAGTTCAATTCAGCCGCTGAGATCGTCAAAATATTACCAAATAACAGACCAAACAGATCCACTTGTGCGCTTGCTGCATTTGAGATCAACACAATGCCCAATGCCATACTGCCGGCAAACAGCATGCCGGTGCCCGCATCCTCCGAGATACCCTTCTTCTTCGGCATCAGTGCCAGTAACAGCGCTATGAATACAGCAAACAGGGTAGCTGTTGGCAATAGAGGCAAGGCCAGTGTCACAGCAAAACCCAATCCTGCCAGTGAGGCGTGTGACACGCCTACGGTGAGGAAAGAGAGTCGATGCGCCATCACCATGACCGACATTGAAGCTGTCACCAGCGCAATCAACAGAGCCGGCGTTAAGGCCTCACGCATGACTGGACTAGCCCAAAATTGCGCCAACAGATCCATCATGATGCATGTCCATGCTGATGGCCCTGATGTTGGGTTTTGTTCGCATCAGCCGGGCCGCATCCGATACAACCGGCATCATGGGCCATGATATGAATATGATCACCATACATAGCACGCCAGATATCTTCAGGAATATCTTCTCCTTTCATGGCATGATGATGAATCTGGCGATTCAAACAGGCTACAGAATCCACATGCGAACTGATGGCGGCAATATCATGCTCAACCATAATCACGCTCATATCCGCCTCATCACAAAGCCTGCGCAAAAGCTGAAACAGCTTTTCCTGCCTAACACTGTCGAGTGCAGCAGAAGGTTCATCAAGCAGCAACAGACGTGGTTGACGCACCAATGCGCGTGCCAGACGCGTACGCTGACGTTGACCGCCGGACAACAGTCGAAAATCAGCATCGGCCAACTCCTGCATGTCAACCAACTCCAACGCATGCATAATCGCACCTGTTTGATTCGTAAACTGCCAGGGCATGGCATAATTACTCAAGCCCATCGCTACAACATCAGATACATGCATAGGCAAACGTGGTTCATGGTCATGCAACTGATTCAGAAAGCCGATCTGTTTTAGCAGACCATGGCGACTGAACCTGGTTAAACATTTTCCAAACAGGTCGATATGACCACTGCTTGGCTGTGTCAGGCCTGCAATGATATTCAACAGGGTACTTTTACCGGCCCCGTTAGGGCCAACAATGCCGAGAAAATGACCTGCCTCCAGCTCAAGATTAATGCCATCTAACACGGGCTTTTTGGCCGGGCCGAAATGCAAATGGCTGATTTGAACAACCGGTGCACTCATAAAGCATCTCCATGCTGGTGCTCTCCATACTGATGCGCTGGATGCGTTTCACTATGGCTAGTGGATGGATGCACTGACTCTGCTCTGAATTGTGCAAGGTTCTGCCGCATCAATGCAGACCATGATAACGAACAGCTGCCCAAAGCATTTAAAACAACACGATTGAGTTTTACAGCGGCGTGACTCTGCAACCAGTCCAGGGCGCGATTATTATGACCTTCATCTGCAATCAACCAAGCTCCGGCATGATCATTTAAGGCATGCAACGCATGCTCAAGCTGACGTGGGCCATGTTCATGACCATGCTGACCAGATTCAAGCACATCCAGAACAGGGATTCCCATCAACTGCATCAACCGTCGCCATGATGGGTGCTGCATTAAAACACCGGATTGTTTGGCTGATTCAAGCGCTGCTTCCCACTCATGCTCTATCGTCTGAGTCGTTGTCAATGCATTGTCCAATGCCAATGCAATATCGGCCTGGCGCCCGGGATGCAGATCAATCAATGCTTTGGCGATGACCGGCAGTATCTTGCGAACAGCGACAGGGCTAAGCCACCCATGATCAATATCGGGCCATAGATCGAGGCTGCGTTGATGGTGTGGTGGTAACGGCCAGCCGCCATCGTCTCTCGATGCACGTATCAATAACCCGGTCTGCTGAGAGGCTTCGATCTTACGTGGTGTTAGCTGAAAATGGTGAGGATCAGAACCGTTAGCAAGCAGACACAACACATCAGCTTTTTTATCCAGCATGGAGATCAGCCCTGCCAATGGCGGCAAGGTAACTGCAATTTCTGCAGCTATCGCAGTGCAAGAAGCACTTACATTCAACAAAACCGCGAAGCCCAGAACCCTGCAGAAACTAGAAAATGGATGGTGAAGATTTCTCATATGCCGTATGCTAGCAGCTTCATGGAAAAGTCCATCCCTTGATTAGTTGCACACTTATATGGAAACTACTTGTCTATGATTTCTCCTGACTACTTTTCATTCCGCTGGAGCTGGTACCGGCCTATCCTGAATCGCCATGAACAACCGGCCCAACGCTGTGCCGTTGATGTACGCCGATTACCGATTCGTATTTCCGGCGAAGATGCCCGCGAATACATTCCCTATGTCATTCACCCACAAGTAGCGCGAACCATTTCGACCTCACTGCACAGGCTACAGGATTATGCCGTGCGTTATGTGGTACGCGGCGAAAAAATATCTGCCCATAAACTACCCAATATGGATGAAAAAGTACGTCGCATGGTGGGCTATCTGCGCAAACAGAACCCTCACATTTCACGCGATTTACTACATCACTGGTGTGCTGATCCGGAAGGTGCAAATGCACTATTACACGTCTGTGAAGTCATGTGGGAACAGGGTTGGAAACAGGATCAGGCCGATGCCGCGCCCTGGGTGCCAGCTATCAATGTACTGTTGTTGAAATTTATTCGCGAAGGCATTGCCAAACTTTCCAATGAACATGTAGAGAAAACCAATCATGTTCTACTGTGTGTCATTGGCGGCCTGTATGTCTGGGCTCTGCAACGCTTTTTACAACGATACCTGGAAGGTGTGGTCGAAGTCACCCGTATTGCCACCTATGAATCGATGATGTTACCGGCCACTCCGATGGCATTTTTACAGTATCAGCCGGATGCATCCCTATTGGCAGATGATAGCCGGGTGATTCGCGCCTATGGGCTGGAGCCGGAGATCGTACCACGCATGCGACTGCTACGAAGCAAAGTGGGTATGCATAACGAAGGCGGCATGCTGCAACTGCTGGCCAAAGATCAACTGGGCGCGCATCTGCAGCGCCGCTGCTGGGTTCGTCTATCACTGTGGAAACTCGGCATGGATAGCAGCTTTAGCGGCTGGATGCGCTATGTGCTGGATGCCAAGAAGCTGGATCAACTGCTAGCCAAGCAGATTCAGCCGGATGCATCTGCAATAGAAAATCTTAAGGCAAATCAAGAGTCACCGGTAGCAAAATGGCTATTGGCCTGGATGCAGGGCGGTCGCGCGGCCAAGGCAGTTGGTGAGCCGTGGTTAGAAGACAATATCACCCTGATGGCCTTCAGGGTATTTGACGAAGACGTGAAAATTGAAGTGGCCAGACGCAAGTCTGAAAAGTCATGGATGGACAGGAAAGAGAGCCTTGCCAGCAAAGAGAAACCCTCTTCTTCAGGGCGCTCTGCATCTGGCGTGCGCAGTGCTGGAGGCTTACGTAGCGGCGGCAATCTGAACAGTGGTAAAGGTGCAGGTGGTGAAGCAGCAGCACTGCTTGACAGAGCTTGGCGCGATGGTGATTTGGTACTCATTCAACCGGATGCCACCAAAGCCCTGCACAGTGGCAAAGCCCTGTCTCAACGCCAGGGCTGCCTACGTATCGAATGGTCGGAATATCTGGCGGGATTAAATGCCTGGCATGGACTGGATGCAGGCAGCTATATCACCAACACCTTTTTACCTGGCATCTTGTCATTGATAGATGGCAGAGATGGCGTATTTCTTGATGCTTGCTCTGCCTCAGGCTGCAGCTTGCGCGGTTCAGTACTACATCTAACCGAAACTGGTATCGCCTTGCGCCACCAGTTAAAGCAGTGGTTTGCATCATCATCTCAGCAGAAGCTTGATGATGAGCTCGTCGTTCCAGTTATCTCGATGTGCATGGACATGACCGGAGAGTGGAGCTTTTCAGAGTTCAAAGATCCAAATATGGGGCACTATCGCATTGCCTTTTCACTGGCTGTGACTCAGGCCGAGGCGGGACTCAGGCGCGACAGCCGTATTGGCCAACTCATCCAGGCGCGTAACAGTGCTAAAAGTACCACCCCCATGGGCAGTGTGAATATTGAACAGGTCAAAACGGCGGAAGGAGATATCATACAGGTGCTGCACAATGCCGGATTTGCGTTCACTGTTTCGGCCATGACAGAATTAACCTCGCTGCTGGCAAAAAAAGCCAGCATCAAAAGTTTTCGCCTGAACAAGACACAACTACAGGGCGTTCTGGATGGATTCCGTTTGCCACATGGATACCTGGAACTGCTGGTCATCCAGCATGCGGCTTCCGATAGTGAAGAAGCCCCCTGGCTGCTAATAAAAGTAGGCAAAGTCAATCTGGGTGGTGTGGATCTGGATCTATTTGAACTGCTGGATGCTGATGCTCGGGTAGGCAAATATATTATCGAACGCGGATTGAAACACTGGAAATGATGCCTGCCCAACAGGTGAGCACTGCTACATTACGGCTCCCTCATAACCATTGGCTAGAGCATGCCGATATCTCCCCCTTACCGCATAAGCTGGCTGTAGGGTGGTCTGGTGGTGCCGATTCAACTGCACTTTTACTGGCCTTAAAAGAGGCCGGACATGATGTTCAAGCCTGGCATGTGGATCATGGCTGGCGTGATTCATCAGAACAGGAAGCGGAACTACTGCGGGCGAAAGCTGCATCCTGGGGCATCACATACATCAACGCCCGGCTGGCTCCACCATCGGGCAAAAACCGCGAAGCAGAAGCGCGACTCGGGCGATTGACACAGTTTCAAAGCTGGAGTCATGCAACAGGCATTTCCACAATATGCCTGGCTCAACATCTGGATGATCAGGCTGAAACCGTCTGCATGCGCCTGCTGCAAGGAGCTGGCGCAGGTGGCTGCCAGGGCATGCGACGCGAACGTCTGTTTGGTGAGCTACGCATTGTACGGCCACTGCTGCATGTGCCAGTGCAGGATCTGAGACAGGCACTAATAGATGCGGGTATCACATGGTTTGAAGACCCAAGCAACAGGGACATGCGTATCTGGCGCAATCGCATCAGGCATCAGTTGTTTCCCCGCATGGAAAAGGCCGGCATTTCACCACAGAGGCTATTTCTGCGCTGGCAACAACAGGCCTATACACTCATTCAGCGCATTGATCAGGAAACAGATCTCTTATGGCATAACAGAGCTCAACATGAGCACAACATGATTACTATTCCATGGCTGGCGTGGAACTCCTGCTCCAGCGTTATTCGAGCCAGACTATTGCAAAGGATGATGGCAGAGCTGCTCGGCGACGGTATCACTCCTGGCCGCCGTCACATCGAACTGGTTGAAACATGGACAATAAAAAGTGGGCGAGGGGGGCTTGATTTATCACGCTGCCGTCTCTATAGAATACGAGGCTACTTGCATCTACAGCCAACTAGAGCAGATTTTGCACAATAATTAGATGTTTTAACGCTGTTTTCACAATAGATATAACATGCTTACGCACAACAAGTATGTATATCACGCAACAATAAGATGACGAGGAATTGTTTTTATGGGTAAAAATTTACTACTCTGGTTAGTGATTGGTCTGACCATGATGAGTCTTTTCAATATGTTTTCAGCACCAATGCAGAAAACCGAAAAAATGGCCTACTCTACGTATATTGAAAAAGTAGATCATGGCCTAGTCGAGACTGCCACCATCAAAGATAATCTGATCAATGGTCAGTATCGCGATAATTCAGGTGAACTGAAAAACTATAGCGTCACTGTGCCAGGCAATGACGCTACCCTTTCACAACGTCTGCTGGACCAACATGTTGTCATCAATGTAAAAGCTCCGGATGAAGTGCCTTTCCTGTTATCTATACTGATTTCATGGTTCCCTATGTTACTACTGATTGGTGTTTGGGTGTTTTTCATGCGTCAAATGCAAGGTGGCGGCGGTAAAGGAGGGGCGATGGGCTTTGGCAAAAGCAAAGCCAAACTGCTGAATGAAAACACTGCCCGTGCCACATTTGAAGATGTTGCCGGCTGTGATGAGGCCAAGCAGGAAGTGACTGAAGTGATCGAATTTTTGCGTGAGCCATCCAAATTCACCCGTCTCGGCGGCAAGATTCCCAAAGGCATGTTATTGGTTGGCCCTCCAGGCACAGGTAAAACACTCTTAGCACGTGCTATTGCCGGTGAAGCAGATGTGCCATTCTTCTCCATTTCCGGTTCTGACTTTGTTGAGATGTTTGTCGGTGTTGGTGCATCGCGTGTGCGTGATATGTTCGAGCAGGCCAAAAAACATGCGCCATGCATTATCTTTGTTGATGAAATTGATGCCATGGGTCGTCATCGTGGCGCCGGCATTGGCGGCGGCAATGATGAACGTGAACAGACACTCAATCAGATGCTGGTGGAAATGGATGGTTTTGAATCCAATGAAGGTGTGATTCTGGTGGCTGCAACCAACCGTCCTGATGTACTCGATCCCGCCCTCTTGCGTCCAGGTCGATTTGACCGACAAGTTGTGGTTCCACGCCCTGACCTATTGGGTCGCGAACAGATCCTGAAAGTGCATATGCGCAAAGTACCGCTTGCATCTGATGTAAACGGCAAAGAGCTGGCGCGTGGCACGCCCGGCTTCTCCGGTGCAGATCTGGCCAATCTGGTCAATGAAGCGGCCTTGAATGCAGCCCGTTATGATCGCGATAAAGTGATGCGCGCTGATTTTGAAACGGCCAAAGATAAGGTGATGATGGGCACGGAACGTCGCTCCATGTTGATCTCTGATGATCAAAAAGAGACTACCGCCTATCATGAAGCTGGCCATACGCTGGTTGCCAAACATCTGAAAAACGCCGACCCGGTACATAAGGTGAGTATTATTCCACGCGGTCAGGCGCTAGGTATCACCATGCAGATGCCGGAAGAGGATCGCTTTAATCACGATAAGGAGTATCTGCTGGATCAGATTTCCATCATGATGGGTGGCCGCCTTGGTGAAGAGCTTGTACTAGGCCAGATGACCACAGGGGCATCCAATGACTTTGAGCGCGCGACACAATTAGCACGCAATATGGTAACCCAGTGGGGCATGTCTGAGCTTGGCCCTATGGTCTATGGCGAGCGCGAACACGAACCATTCCTGGGCCGTGAGATCACCCGTCAAACCAATATCTCTGAAGAGACCGCCCGCCAAATTGATGCCGTGGTACGTAAACTCATTGAAGAGAATTACGATAGAGCCAAGCTCATTCTGGAAAAGCACATAGATCAATTGCACCTGCTGGCCAAGGGTCTTATTAAGTATGAAACGCTTGATACCACAGACATTGACCGTGTCATGGAAGGCAAAGAACCTTTACTCATCAAAACTGAGGAAGAGAGCTCATCATCAACCAATACACCGCCGGAAGAACCTGATACCAAGGTAGATGTCGGCAAAGATGATACCAAAACGTCATCCAGCGATGAGGCTGGCCAGGCCAGTTAATCATCACTGAGCTATGACTTCACGTTGGTGTCGCCCTCAAGCTGAGAAAGGCGGGCAAGCATGGATGATGGGGGTGCTAAATTGCACCCCCGATTCATTTTCGGATGGTGGGCATTTTTTCAACATAGAGCGTGCTGTTCAGCATGGACTTCATATGTTTAAACAGGGCGCAGCCATCATTGATGTGGGAGGAGAGTCCACGCGCCCCGGTTCAGAAAAAGTACCACTGCAAGAGGAACTGGCACGGGTCATTCCTGTCATCAAGGCTTTGACAGCACAAGGTTGTAACGTTTCTGCTGACACCATGAAGGCTGAAGTCATGCGACAGGCAATCGAAGCTGGAGCCAGCATGATCAATGATGTGAGTGCACTCACGCATGATACAGACAGCTTGGCAGTCATTGCTGGTAGCAGTGTCGACGTATGTCTGATGCATATGCAGGGCACACCTGAAACCATGCAAGATCAACCTCACTACCGGGATGTTATAGACGACGTAAGTCTCTTTTTCGGTCAACGCATAGAAGCATGCTTGCAGGCTGGCATCAAATCATCAGCCATCATGCTTGACCCCGGCATAGGTTTCGGTAAACGATTAGAAGACAATATCACTTTAATTCAGGCCATTCATCAGTTCAAAAAAAAATTCAATATGCCAATGCTGTTGGGTGTGTCACGGAAATCGTTTTTAGGACAGTTAACGGATAGTCAGGTTCATGATCGCGAAATTGAAACCGCAGTCGCTGGCGCTATAGCTATTGCCAATGGAGCAGATATACTGCGTGTGCATGATGTGCCGCTGCAGCGCCGCGCGATGCAAGTTGCATCTGCATTATCCCCCCTCCCAGCTTTTAGCTTGCAAGCAAAAACAATCGCACTAGCTTAAGTTCATTGTCTACTGATACTGCTTAAGTATCTGTTCTTTATTGCGGCGAGCTTAAACATCATACATCAATGGATGTCAGCACTGTTAGAACGCTCTTGACAAGATCAGATACAAACGAACAGAAACAGTTCAAATAACGCTATTGAGGTGCATCAAGTCCATGTCCAACTGGCAGTTCGGCATCACAGATTTTATAGATATCGCGGTAGTAGCCGTTGTTGTTTATTTCTTTCTGCATCTTATTCGTGGCACCCGTGCGGTACAGATGCTGATAGGCATTGCCATTGTCGTCATCACCTATCAATTGGCACGCACCTTTGGCCTATTCACTGTAGAGTGGATATTCGGCCACTTTTTCTCAGCCTTCATGGTCATTCTGGTGGTACTATTTCAGCAAGAGATCAGGCGCGCATTGATGCGCGTAGCGATTAACCCACTGGCTACAAACGCCGCCCCCGTAGAGGGCATGGTTGATGCACTGGTCGAATCCTCTTTCTCCCTGGTACATCGTGGCTGGGGGGGACTGATTGTAATCGAACGCGATACCGGCTTAAGACACCTGTTTGATTCAGGTGTTGTTATGGACGCTCCCTTGCAACCGGACATGATCCAGTCGCTGTTTTGTCCTGATGCCCCTATGCATGATGGAGCCGTCATCATTGGCAGGGATGAACAAGGAGGGCACGTGCTGGCAGCCCGCGTCTTACTTCCACTAGCACAATCGACTGCCGTATCTGGCCAATTTGGCACCCGTCACCGCGCTGCTGTAGGTATTTCAGAAGAGACCGATGCACTGGTCATCGTCATTTCTGAAGAAACCGGTAATATATACCTGGTCAAGGGCGGCCAACTCGGTGACAGAATGGATAGCAAGACATTGCATCAGGCCCTGGAGCATGAGCTATTTTCCGGAACGCTACCTCAAAGCAATCGATCAATAGCAGGAGAAGTATAGTGGCTCAATCACTGGCACTATTTCGTCGTTACAACCTGCATTTCTGGGCCATTGCAATCGCTGTATCTCTATGGCTGCAAGTGCATGGGCAAGGTGAAGGCTCTGTCAGTATGGATGTGCCACTACAGGTACATGGCCTACCTGCAGATATGGTGATTGTGAATGATTTCCCTGATCATGTACGGGTAACAATTAACGGCTTGCAATCCCGTTTAAAAGATCTGCGCCAACTTAACTTCTCCATACCCATTGATGCCTCTGACTTAACTACGCCGGGCGTGGTTGAGCGAGCACCACAACTCTCAGCGGTATCACTGCCGGTAGGCTTACATATTGATAAAGTTCAACCGGATCGACTTGAACTACAGGTTGATCGATTGGTCACACGATCTATTCCGATTCGGGCAAGCTTTGAACTGCCCGAAGGATGGAGAGTTGATGGCATCAACATCGAACCGCGTCAGGTAAAACTGACTGGACCTGAAGTATGGTTAGAAACGTTGCGTGAAGTGGACACGGCGCCTATCCGCCTGAGCTTAAAGGAAGGGGCGTTTGAGACCAGCACAGGCATTGAAAGCCCTTCAGGCAAAGCCATTCGCCTGACCGATAGCAATGTTGAAATCCTTATCCAGGGTAACTTGCTGAAAAAACCGATACGACCAACACAGGCCCCTGTGCCAGGAGAATCATCATGAGACGTTACTTTGGTACCGATGGAGTGCGCGGCACTGTCAATGAATTACCCATGACTGCTGAATTTGCTTTAACACTCGGGCGAGCAGCAGGGCATGTGCTGACCCGTCATATGAAACATCAACCGCAGATCCTTATTGGTAAGGATACGCGTCTGTCAGGTTATATGATCGAATCTGCGCTGTGTGCCGGCCTTACAGCACAGGGCATGAATGTGCTGCTCGTTGGCCCCATCCCCACACCTGCAGTGGCTTATTTAACACGCAGCTTGCGGGCTGATGCCGGCGTAATGCTCTCTGCATCGCACAATCCGGCCGGTGACAATGGCATTAAATTTTTTGCTGCCGATGGATTTAAACTGCCCGATAGCATCGAGCTTGAAATCGAGGCGTGTATTGATGATCTGCCGCCCTTGCCGCCTGCACTGGATATTGGCAAAGCATTTCGTATTGATGATGCACGCGGGCGCTACATTGAGTTCCTCAAGGGTTCGTTACCACGGCGTATGCGTCTTGATGGCATTAAAGTCGTTGTCGATTCCGCCAATGGTGCAGCCTATGATGTTGCGCCACGCATTCTTAAGGAGCTTGGCTGCGAAGTGGTCAGCATGTTTGACGAACCGAATGGTTACAACATTAACCGTGAGTGTGGCTCTACTTATCCTGAGCACATGATGCAAAGGGTGGTCGAAACAGGTTCTGATATCGGCCTGGCTTTAGATGGTGATGCTGACCGATTGATCGCCTGTGATGCCAATGGTCAGCTTATTGATGGTGACCGGGTGATCGCAATCCTTGCTGAGCATGCGCATCATCAAGGTGCTTTAAGCGGTGGCGGTGTTGTTACAACGTTAATGAGTAATATGGGCTTAGCACGTTATTTGGAAAACCTGGGACTGAGCATGCACCGTGCAGCAGTAGGTGATCGATATGTGCTCGAAATGATGCGCGAGAAAGGCTGTAACCTCGGTGGCGAACAGTCCGGCCACATGATTATGCTGGATCATAACACGACTGGCGATGGCCTGATGACAGCCTTGCAACTGCTCTCAGCCATGACAGAGCAGAACAAAGCGCTGGCAGATATGGCATCAAACATGACACTGTTTCCCCAAAAGTTATGGAATATTGTCATGCCTGAACGTAAAGATGTATTGGCTGACACACAGGTGCAGAGCCTCATTGCTGATGCCGAAGAGCGTTTAAGTGACAATGGGCGCATCAATGTGCGCATGTCCGGCACCGAACCTAAACTTCGGATTATGGTAGAAGCAGAAGATGAAGCGCTTATGCTTGATATCGGTGAACCACTCACACAGGCGATCAGCGAACGCATCTGTTAGGAGCTAAGAGGGGAACCAGCAAGCCTTTTATTGATATAAAGCGCGCAGCAGACCTTCGGCTTTATGGTCTGTTTCGATCAATTCGTGTTGGGGGTCTGAATCGGCCACAATGCCAGCGCCAGCAGCCCAGTTTAACTGCCCTTCATGGTGCCAAAAAGTACGAATCAGGATATTCATATCCGATGAGCCATCCCAAGCCACATAACCAAGCCCTCCGGTATATGGGCCTCTCGCACTATTTTCCAGTTCATGGATGATTTCCATGCAGCGTACTTTCGGGCAGCCGGTAATGGTACCACCGGGAAACATGGCCTTGAACAGATCAACCACATCCATACCGTCGGCCAGATAACCACGCACATTGGATACAATATGTTGTACCGTGGCATACTGCTCAATCACCATCTGCTCGTTCACTTCAACGCTGCCCGGCGTGCATACACGGCCCAGATCATTTCGCTCAAGGTCAACGAGCATAATATGCTCTGCACGCTCTTTTTCAGACAATAAAAGCTCTGCTTTTAGTGAGTCATCCAGATCACCCTCAGCACGCCTTCTGGTGCCCGCAATCGGACGCGTATCCACCTCTCCATCAGTCAGGGTGCGGAACAAACGCTCAGGAGAAGCAGAAATCAGATGTAGCGCCTGCTGATCTGTAGCTCCGGTATCAATATGCACATACGAGGAGAATGGGGCAGAATTCACCTGACGCAGGCAATCGTAGAGGGATGGTAGATCAACGGCCTTGAAAGGCGTCGACCAGAAACGGGCAATATTAGCCTGAAACACATCTCCAGCAGCAATATACGACTTAACAGATTCAACCGCCTGTATGTAATCATCGGACGGCAATATTCTGGTTGCTGATTGATCCGCTGAATATGAAGCAAGGCGTGTACCTTGTGTGGTATTTTGCACCTCACCCAGCATATCCTCTACTGACTGGAGAAGAGTTTCATTACGTGCAGCAAGATGAATCTGATCACCATCAAAACAGATTGAATAGTCAGGTAACAGGGTCCATAGCACAGGGCCTGGCACTCGGGTTTTAGGTTGGGGTAATGATTCAATCAACAAACACGCTTCATAAGCAGCATAAAACAGACAGCGGATAGCAGGAGAGGCTTCTGTTCCAGCATTAACTGCCTCCTTCCACGTCTGAAAAAACAGATCAGATGTTTGCTGATCTGCATGCTGACTTAATGAGGATGATCTGCCCGATTTTGAAACGAGATATTGACGACCATGACCTGAAGGGTCTTCAAGTAGGGCTGAAAACAACTCAGGGCATGAAGAAAAAAGGCCGTAAGCACTGAGCTTACGACCTTGATTTGTTATGACGCGAAACATCACGTCAGATACCTGTCGAACGGATTAGTCGAACTTGCGTACGATGACGGTTGCATTGGTACCACCGAAACCAAACGAGTTGGAAACAGCCACCTTGATATCAACATCACGTGCAACATTGGGCACATAATCAAGATCACAATCCGGATCCTGATTCTCAATATTGATGGTAGGTGGAACCACACCATTTTTCACAGCCAACACAGAGAATGCAGCTTCAATACCACCGGCAGCACCAAGCAGATGACCAGTCATCGATTTGGACGATGAAACCATCAGTTTTTTGGCATGTTCACCGAATACCGATTTGATACCCTGCGTTTCAGCCAGATCACCTGCAGGTGTTGAAGTACCATGTGCATTGATATAATCCACATCTTCAACATTGATCCCAGCACGAGCCAGAGCCTTAGTCATACAGCGACCACCACCTTCACCACCCGGAGAAGGAGAAGTCATATGATAAGCATCACCACTCATACCGTAACCGATCACTTCGGCAAGAATATCAGCGCCACGCGCTTTGGCAGAATCAAGCGATTCCAGCACCAGCACACCGGCACCTTCACCCATAACAAAACCATCACGATCTCTATCCCACGGACGAGATGCGGTGGCTGGATCATCATTACGTGTTGAAAGTGCACGAGCAGCAGAAAAACCACCCACTCCCAATTCACAAACACATGCTTCAGAACCGCCGGCAATCATGGCATCGGCATCACCACGCGCAATGATTTCAAAAGCATCACCAATCGCATGTGTACCTGTTGCACAAGCCGTTACCGTTGCAACGTTCGGACCCTTCGCTCCGCTCATCATAGAGACCCAACCGGATGTCATATTGATAATGGTTTGAGGGATGAAAAATGGTGAGATCTTGCGAGCTCCACCTTTTTCATAAGCACGCATGGTGTTCTCAATCGTCACAAGACCACCAATACCTGCACCAACAGCAACACCAACACGTTCAGCATTAGAATCGTCAATAGTCAGACCTGATTGTTCCAGCGCCATCATGGAAGCCGCTACACCAAACTGGATAAACTTATCCATTTTGCGTGCATCCTTACGATTAATGTGATCTCCGACTTCAAAGTCAGGCACCTCACCGGCAATGGTACAGGCCATTTTCGCCGCTTCAGCATCAAAATGCGTGATGCGACGAATACCTGATTTTCCTGCAAGCAAATTATTCCAAGTTACATCTGTACCGGTGCCGAGCGGAGTAATCAGTCCAACACCAGTGACGACTACGCGTCTGGTCATAATGTAATCTTATTCAGCTTTAGCAGCGATATAGTCGATAGCGTTCTGAACGCTCTGGATGCCTTCAGCATCTTCGTCTGGAATTTCAACACCGAATTCTTCTTCAAATGCCATGACCAGTTCAACGGTATCCAATGAATCTGCACCCAGATCATCAACAAATGATGAATCAGGGCTGATTTCACCTTCATCCACATTCAACTGATCGGATACGATTTTAATAATTTTAGCTTCGATTTCTGCAGACATAAGTCCTCCCGAAATTTTTGTAGTGCGGCTTCTATCATAAGGTCTATATCCACACAAGCGCTTAATGCGCCACGGCTATTGTTACCGTGGGCGCTCTTGAGTAACAAAATGGTGCGTTTACCGGTCCGTTACTCAAAAGTTGGGTGGTTACAACGCGACTTCAAGTCGCTATTCATAGGCAACCAGAGCAGCCTTTAGAACTTTCTAAACTGGCCGACAACTTCCCCGTAGATATCTAACGAACTTTCCGGGTAAATATTGGGATACTCCGCATTGGCTGGCTCCAGAAACATGCCCTTCTGATCAGAACGCAAATATTTGATAGTAAAATCCCCATCGACAATTGCCACTACAATCTTTCCAATATTCGGATTGATATTGCGCTCCACAATGAGGAAATCGCCACCATGAATACCCGCATCAATCATCGAATCACCGCGCACCTCGACCAGCACAGTGCTGGATGGGTTCTCGACCAGGTAATCATCAATCGTAATCGCATCACCCAAAGCTTCGGTGGCAGGGCTGGCATAACCAGCTGGCGCAACACCGACATGCGGGCGCGCAAAAAACATATTGGCAGGGCTTAAACGGCCACCCGGCCCTTTACTGATATAACCGGCAAAAATCATGCGATCAATAAACTTCACAGCCCCCTGCTTACTCACACCAACAAGTGCAGCTATCTCCGCATACGATGGGATAAGCCTGTGCAGGGCATAATAATCTTGTAGTCGTCCGAGATAAAAGGGGTCTTTGTTCACCATGCAGGCAGTATGGTGTACGTGCGTACACCATGCAAGCTATTTTAAAACAGACGCATTCATCGATGCTAAAAAATTAATGGTTGAATCCGCTCAAGCTCGCTGCTAGAAAGCGCCACCTTGAAAAATGCGGGCGCTTAGCTCAGCTGGGAGAGCAACGGCCTTACAAGCCGTAGGTCGCAGGTTCGAGCCCTGCAGCGCCCACCATTTCCGCACGTCATAAAGGCTTCAATACACGGACGACGCTCAAGCCTGTATCATCCGCATCACACACATACTTAAACACGCCGAAGTGGGGAAACCGTACTGCGCACCACTTTTGCAAGTGGCTCTAACACTATAAATTAGATAATAACTTCTTTCTATCCGCTTCTTTAGCTTCCTTCAAAAGCTTCTTCGACTTATAGAACAGACCATGAAAAATATCGCCTTTAGCTCCAGTCAGGTAATGATCAATAACCGTCGCCTCTGTTTCCCACTGTGTATGATAATTCAGATGCCCTTCTGCTACAGCATCGCCCCATTTCTTCACATCTTCTTTATACTTCTCGTTGATCCAGGCCACGTCTTTCAGCAACGGTTTACCATATTTCTGTATAAGCAGCCTTGTTAAATCGCTGTAATCGGCAATATATAAGCCTCTGTTATCATGCTTTTCCTGCATGATATATTGCCCTTGCGAAAGTTTATTGTTGAAAAACTCATAATTCACCAATGCAACGAATCCCCCCGAGTGACTTTTATAATAAAAGTGGCCATCTTTTGACGGGGCCGGCTCGCCTTTTAAGGCGATCACATCCTCTTTACTATCTCCCCAGCTAGAACCTCTGAAGTGAATCTTTCTTGGATCTTTTTTAACAGGAGGCTTGACCACCTCACATTGCCCATTCCTCGGTGCAAGGCTCTTGGGCTCCAGGTTGTTCCGTTTGGTAACCATCGTGCGCGTTGCTGCAAGGGTTTCTCGGTCAATCTCAACATTGGTATCAATACTGCCCCAATTAAGATCCTGATTAATCGAATAGGCAATACTGTCGGCGTAAAATATACCGATCACATTAAAGACCCTCTTATTCGCCTTATGAGCAATATCACCACTGGCCTCATCGATCTTCACACTGTAATCGAAAGCCCTGCCATTCGTATCTTCATGACACTTAAGCTTCAGAACCTCGGCATTAGCAACGCCCATCATGGTGACAGTCAAAGCCACGACCAACAGTGCGTCAAAAAAATATCGTGCCTTCATTGCCTCTCCCAATAGATCATTATACATAAAACTCACCACCCACCATAGCTGATAAAACTATAGTTGCTATCGTATTCACGCACAAAACTGTATTTGAAGGAAACATTACCTCATATTATATACAACCGAAAGGATGTTTTATATGCGCAAACGCCCCTCTTTTAAACATACTGTCACATTTAATGAAAATACAGCATAAGAGTCAATAAAGAAACAATTTTCATACCTGTAAATCAAAGCAATGCATTATCTCCCCCCCCCTGAACACCACTCCATTGATTCCACGCTGGTCGCGAAGCTTGTTCACTGCTTCCTAATGTATAGCATACCCCCCTTCATGGGGGCGACTTGGTTTCGACGGAGATACTGAACCCTATGGGGCATGTCGGGTTGTTGGTCCCGTAAAAAGCTGGCACTTGCATATAATTGCAAACGACGACGTAGAACTAGCTTACGCTGCGTAAGTTACCCCGCTCTTGAGGTGTCCATCCATTGGGAATCCGGGGTCATTTAGATGGAATCGCTACTACAGAACGGAGACTCGTGGTCTGTAGGGTTAAATAGCTACGAATCGACTCTTTGGGCATTTTGTCCGTTTGGTTCCCATTGAGTGCTGTTCGAACGGACTAAACATGTAGAACCATAGGCTGATGATTTTCGGACGCGAGTTCGACTCTCGCCGCCTCCACCAAACATAAAGGGTCACCCATCGGGTGGCCCTTTATGTTTGGT
>CAYZJL010000007.1:0-24616 GCA_964478615.1 uncultured Zetaproteobacteria bacterium | reverse complement strand
GCGCTGCATTCTCTGCAAATCTCATTAATACTGCTTAGCCAAATAGCAGTGCCACAAGCGCACACTCTGCGCAGATAAGCCCCTGCTCATAGGTGAATGGCATTATATGTGCTTATAGTAATTCTATATGACTCATCACGTTCAAATTTACTGTCTCCACAAAAGGGATATCATGCTGTTGAACTATACTACGGATATCAATTCTCCATCAAGCTGGCGACCTACGCCATGAAAACGACAGCGCACATAAGCAGTCTCTGTGTAGAACAACAGCCGCTGGATATTATTGTATATCACAAGATTCTGCGACTGGCATTGGCATTCGGGGCATCAGACGAACATGCTGAAGAGATGGCAATATCCGTATCCCTACACGCGCACAATAAACAGACTGCGAAACTGACCTGTGCAATAGAAAACGAAGAAGAGCGCCACTCACTGATCATTCACGCGTATGATCATACATGGCAAGAAGATTGCACACTTCCCTCTTGCCCGGACAATACCACGATCAAAGAACAACAGATTCTACTTGCGGATCTATCTCTGCCATCTTTTTTGCAACAAATGCAGGAGAGACATGTTGAATTACAGCAACAACGCAATTCCTTAAGACAAGAAAACGAACGATTAACGGTAAAAATCAATCACACCAACATGGCCATGGAACATCAAGCCATGCATGATCAACTGACAGGCCTACCCAACAGGCCACTACTGATTGAGCGTGCTAATCACGCCCTGCAGATTGCCAAACGCCAACATTTCAGCTGCTGTCTGATGCTCATGGACCTTAACAACTTCAAAGATATCAACGACACCCTTAGCCATCAGGTCGGTGATCTGATGTTGCAAGAGGTGGCAAACCGTTTCAAACGTTGTCTGCGCAACTCAGACACACTGGCAAGACTTGGCGGCGATGAGTTTGCTGTTTTATTACTCAACAACAATGCAGATCAAGCCAATATTGTCGCCAACAAACTGCATCACGTGTTACTGCACCCATTTGAACTGGCAGGCAATACCCTCTCAATTGACATCAGTATCGGTATTGCTGAATTTCCAGATCATGGTGATGATCTGCTTAGCCTGTTACGCAGGGCTGATGTAGCGATGTACCACGCCAAACACAAGAAACTGCGTTATTCCTTATATAACCCCCTGCTAGATGAGCACAGCATAGAACGACTCACTCTGCTTAACGACCTGAATCATGCCATTAAAAAAGGAGGAGGGCTGGAACTCTACTATCAACCCCAGGTGTTGACTGAGGGTGATGGTATGCCTTCTCTGGAAGCATTAATTCGCTGGGTGCATCCAAAAAAAGGTTTGGTCTTTCCAGATCGCTTTATCCCAATGGCTGAAGATTCAGGTCTGATCACACCGCTAACATGGTGGGTGATGGAAACAGCCGTAGCCCAGTGTGCAGCATGGCACAAAGCTGGTTTACCTGTAACTGTATCTATCAACTTTTCAGCCCACTGCCTGCAAGAACCCGATGTGGCTGAACGGGTTGAAGCGTGCATCAAAAGGCATCACCTGCCTGATCACGCTCTGGTCATTGAAATCACTGAAAGCATGATTATGGAAGACCCGCATCAGGCATCCAAAGTACTACTGAAAATCGATGCCATGAAAGTGGATGTGTCTATTGATGATTTTGGTACAGGACATTCATCGCTTGCTTACCTGAAACATCTGCTGGTGGATGAACTGAAAATTGACCGCTCATTTGTCATGGGCATGCATGAGCACCATAATGATGAGATCATCGTACGCACTGTGATTAATATGGCCCACAGCATGGGTTTACGCGTTGTCGGAGAAGGTGTGGAAGATCGTAAAAGCTGGGATGCGCTGGCCGCCATGAGCTGCGAACGCATTCAAGGCTATTTTATAAGCAGGCCTTTGCCTGTAGAGCAGATCACGCTCTGGCTGGAAGCGTTCTCTAAAAAAGGTTTAACATTGGATAACACATGAGCAATCACTCAGAATCATCACGCTCAAACTGGCAAATTATTCGACATGCTGCCATGCTGTTTTTTCCAGTCATTATTCTAGCCCATAGCGCCCTTTATACGGTTTACCTCCTCGATAAAGAGCGCACCATCGATAGCATAACCCATACAGAAAACATTGTCGTTCAGCAGCAGGCACAACATTTCACCCGCGTTTTCAGTGCTATTGTATCCGATCTGTTCGTTCTCTCAGGTCACTCTGATTTCACTGAAATGCTCAATGACCCCGATCAGGATTTAAACAGACATCTCTATAATATCTCCCAGGAGTTTCTCGCCTTTATTGATCATAAAGGGGTTTACGATCAAATCCGTTATATCGACATGAACGGAGAGGAAATGATCCGCGTTAACCTGAACAATGGAGATCCAGCAATAACGCCAAAAGGTAAGCTACAGAACAAGAGAGGCCGTTACTATTTCAACGAGACGGTTACGCTGGGTAAAAATGAACTATTTATCTCACCATTTGACCTGAATATCGAGAACGGCGTCATTGAACAGCCACACAAACCGATGTTACGCATCGCCATGCCCATTATTGACCACTTCAATGTAAACCACGGCATCGTCATCCTTAACTTCCTGGGTCAGTTTCTCATTGATGATCTGGATACAATCAATATTAACGCTTCCGCTCATATGCTGCTATTAAATATGGAGGGTTATTGGCTGAAAGGCATGGATGCATCGACTGAATGGGGATTTATGCTCCCCAATGGTAAAGATAACACATTCCAGTCACGCTACCCCAATGTATGGCATACAATTTCCACAACAGAGCAGGGTTCCATATTCACCGAGCATGGTCTATTCACCTATGCAACGGTCAATCCACTGTTACACGGCTGGAAATCCACCTCCGGAAAATACCGTATCAAGCGGCCCAAAACTGAAAACATTAATCTCTCCAATTATAGCTGGAAGGTCGTCTCATTTGTGCCAACTAAATCTGTAATTGCAGATACGGAACGCTTGCGTGCTCCTATGTTCATCATAGGGATGATTCTCATGATTATCTGGGGTATGTACGCATTGATATCATCGCGTGCGAAAGAGCAAAAAAAATCAGCTCTAAAGTTTATTGAAGAGAAAGACCAACGCATTCATGAAATTGTAGACTCGGCCTTTGATGGCATTATTACTATTGATGAAAAGGGCATTATCAGCTCATTTAATCCCGCCGCTTCTGCCATTTTCGGTTATGCTCCCAAAGAGATTATCGGGAAAAATATCAGCACCCTCACCCCTTCACCGCATAGGGAGATGCATGATGATTACATCACCCACTACATTAAAACCGGAGAGGCGCATATTATCGATCAACCGCGTGAGGTGGAGGCCGTCAGAAAAGATGGTTCGCTATTTCCCATGAGTCTGTGTGTTGGTGCCAGAGATTATGGTGATCGTTGGATGTTTACCGGCATCGTCCGGGATATCACCGAACGCAAACAGATGGAAGAAGAACTCAAAAAAATGGCTGTCACCGATGCGCTGACGGGACTTTATAATCGCGGTTATCTGAATAAATCGCTCGACAATGAATATCGTCGCTGTATCCGTTACGCCACCCCGCTTTGCCTGATCATCCTTGATATTGATCATTTCAAAAGCGTGAATGATACCCACGGCCACCCAGCTGGAGATAAAGTCCTGATCAATATGGCATCTGAACTCAAGCATCAGTCTCGGGATATTGACATCGTGACTCGCTACGGTGGTGAAGAGTTTGTGCTTATTCTCCCACAGACCGACAGCAAAAGTGGTTTAATTCTGGCTGAACGCATGCGCGCTGCGGTAGAAGCTTTACAGATTCCAATTCATGATGGGTTAAGCCTGAATATCACCATTTCAATCGGTTTGGTCGCCATGCCTGAGACAGCAACTGATTCCGCCGACCATTTCCTGACTATTGCTGACCGCGCCCTCTATCAAGCCAAAGATTCCGGCAGAAACAAGGTGATCCTCAGCACAGAATAGAAACAGATTAATCAAAATAGTTCCGTAATACGGTGTAGAGATAAAATGCATCCTTGCTTCCAGCCAGCTCACGAATCGAATGCATGGCAAATGTCGGCACACCAACATCAACAGTGCGTACTCCCAGTCCACTGGCTGTAATCGGGCCAATGGTACTGCCGCAGCCCATATCGGAGCGCACCACAAATGATTGCACCGGCACATCGGCCTGATCACACAGATATTTGAACAGAGCACTGGTTTCACTATTGCTGGCATAACGCTGGTTCGCATTGGTTTTGATGACAGGCCCTGCATTGATGAGCGGGCCATGATTGGGTTCATGTTTGTCTGGGTAGTTGGGATGTACCGCATGGGCATTATCGACTGAGATCATCATACTCGAAGCAAGCATGCGTGCGCTTGCCTCTTCATCACCCGCCAAACGCTTGAGCACCGATTTCAGGAGATTCCCCTGTGCTCCGACTGCCGACACGCTGCCCACCTCTTCATGATCATTGCATACTAACAGTGCGTTCTGGCCACCCTTATGATCAATGAGCGCCATCAAACCGGTATAACAGCTAAGCAAATTATCCAGTCTGGCGCTGGCGATAAAATCATCATTCAGCCCCAACACGGCTGCTTCCTGCACATCATAAAAGCTCAATTCATAATCCAGCACTTTGATCGCTGCTGCCCGATCATCAGCTGCTGCAACGATCTGCTCATTCACCAAACCCAGTAACAGTACATTCAAACTCACATCGTATTGACTATCCTGCTTTGGCAGTGGCATCAAAACCGGCGCCAAATGTTTCTGCTTGTTGATCGTGCGCTTGTCATTGGCTTCACGATCCAGATGAATTGCCAGACTGGGAATCACGGCAATAGCCTTTTTCCAATCAACCAACTGGTGGGCAATCTGATTGTTCGCATCGACATAACTCACTCGCCCGGCCAGAGAGAGGTCACGATCAAACCAGGGATTTAACAGCGCCCCGCCATAGACTTCTACGCCCAATTGGAGGTAGTTCCGGTTGATCACTTCCGGATTCGGTTTCACTTTCAAGCATGGACTATCGGTATGGGCGCCGACCATATGCAAACCATGCTCAAGCAACGGCTGGTTTAAGCAACACGCAACAATTGATGAATCATTACGTGTGATAAAATAACGGCCACCGACCAGCTGATCGCTCAGCGGCCACTGCTCTTTTTCCGTTAAACGTTGAAAGCCGGCCTGCTGTAGTGTTTCAACCATCCCCTGCACAGCATGAAAAGGTGTGGGTGAGCTGTTCACAAAATCCAATAAACCGTTCACAAAGTCTGCATTCTGCATAAGAGCCCCTAAGCGTAATCATGTTCATGGCTCCATGATCTGGATTCAAAGCACAAGTGCAACTTACACCAGAGTTCTGGTGATATCCTTAGCAGTGATTCAGGGTCGGGCACAGTTATGACGACGCTTCGATTCAATAAACCCTTTCAGGTGCTTACTCAGTTCACCGATGAGGGTAAGCGCGAAACGCTTGCTGACTATATCAAGATACCCGGCATTTATGCCGCAGGTCGCCTTGATCGTGATAGTGAAGGCTTGCTGCTGCTCACCGATGATGGGCTTTTACAAAATCGCATCTCGCATCCCGTTCATAAACTCAAAAAAACCTATTGGGCACAGCTTGATGGTGAAATCACAGATGATGCAATCCAGATGTTATGTGATGGTGTAGCACTGAAAGATGGTATGACACTGCCTGCCCATGCTGAAAAAATGACTGAACCGGCATCGTTATGGCCACGCAAGCCCCCCATTAGAGTGCGTGCAGCGATTCCAACCTCATGGATTAGTCTGGAGATATCTGAAGGACGCAATCGACAAGTGCGCCGTATGACCGCTGCGGTTGGTTTTCCAACCCTGCGCCTGATCCGTTATGCCATTGGCCCGATCACGTTGGATGACCTGAGCTCGGGAGCATATGCCGAGGTGAACGAAAAGCTGCTCTGGTCACTTTTCCCCAAACTGCCAGCCGGACAAAACAGCCGATCAGGACCAGCTCATACAAAAACCGGCAAAAAAAACCACATCTCCGTAAGAGCCAGTTTAAGCGTTTCTGACGAGAAACAACGCGTTAAAACCGGGTAACAATCTCCGCAACAGAGTCCAAGGCGTTCATGTGTGAATAAAAATGCGGGGAAAAACGTATGCCGCCAGCGCGATTGGCACAGATCACACCTGATGCCATCAACTTACGATACAAGTCAGCATGACCCTGCCGATCCAGAGCTTTATGACGGAATGTCACAATACCTGCAAATCGATCTGCTTGCTCTGATGTAATCAAGGCAAGTTGCGGTTCAGTATGCACCCACGCCATTAGCTGCTTTGCATTATCGAGCACCGCTTGTTCAACCTGCTCCATACCTACCTCTTCAAGCAGAGATAGGCTGGCGTTTAGCGCATAGATACCCAGCATATTCGGACTGCCGGGCTCAAAACGACGGGCAGAACTGCTAACACTCCAATCAATGGCATCAAAATCTCCTAGGCGATCCACCATATGCCAGCCATATTGTGACAGACTTAATTGCTGGCGTACTTTCGGATGCGAATAGAAGAGAGCCAAACCTTCCGGCCCCAACATCCATTTATGACCATCAGCCACCACGAAATCAGCATGACAGGCCTCCAGGTCAAACTGTAAAGCCCCCAGACTCTGGATAGCATCAACGCAAAACAGAATCTTATGCTCTCGACAAAAAGTGCCCAGGCGGTTCAGATTCATGCGCAAGCCTGTACCATATTGCACGGAACTGACTGTCATCAAACGGGTCTGTTCATCACATAAAGCCATCATGGCTGCTTCTGGATCATCGCCCGAGGCATCTGCTCTTATATCAGCAGCCGTTACATCGGCTATGCGAAGTTCTACCCCTTGGGACTGCAAAGATTCCCACACAATACGATTGGATGGAAACTCCTGATCCGTAGATACAATATTATCGCCTGATTGCCACTCCAGACCATAAGCAATCAGGGAGAGTGCTTCTGATGTATTTTTCACCAACGCAATATCATCAGAGGAAGCTGCGTTGACCAAGCGTTTCAATCGCGCCTTAAGTTCACTCTCGGTTTTCATCCATCGTGGATAATCCGTAGCACCCTGCACCATATTCTCTTCAGCAAAGGCTTTCACCACATCGGCTGTTCGGCGCGGCCACACACCTACTGCCGCATGATTCAAATAATGCAGATCCGGGTCTAAAGGAAATTCATCTATCCATGTATGCATGATTCTACTTCACCTCTGTTCAATCGTTACTGCAAATGCAAACAGGATATGGCGCCACTCAGGTTATCAATCAGGCTGACTAAATTAGCTATCGTCTCTGCGATCATGCGATGATCGTCTTTCTCCATGCCTTCTACTTTCACCTGCACGGCGATCACTGCTTTCCCTGCGGTTTTTATGCCCCTTAAATACCTGAGGCTCTACCTCCACAGGTTTCTTCAAATGCTCCAGCCCTTCAAATGAAGAGTGAATTTGAGCTTCGTGTTTTTTTGCGCTAACAGCAGAAGAGGGTACGGCATTTTTTCTTTTGGATTCCGTCTTTTTTTCTCTCAAATGCTTAACATGCTCTTTACTGAAATGATCATGCTGAGGATCAAAATTAGTGCTCAGATCCCTCGGATCATAAATCTTTTTTTCTCCACCGCTCCGCAAAAGAATCAATGCTGAAACCACAGCAATAGCGATTAATAAAAAGATTATCATCACATCAGTGCTCATAATTTGCACTCTCCAATATCATTTAAGACAGCCATTCCCATAAAGTATAATAAATATTTCATCAACCGTAAACCCCTTTAGATGATAATACCCAATAAAACAGCCAACTTAGATCACAACAGATGTGACTTTACTTTATACCACGCCGCTTCTCAAAAACGTACGGACAAAAAATATCAGTCTCTAAAGTTGGTAAATGACAACGGTCTATCCGTGTCCATGCTGCCTACCAACGCCATCACAGCCTGTAGATCATCGCGTTTTTTACCCGTAACGCGCACCTGTTCACCCTGGATAGATGCCTGCACTTTCATCTTTTCCTGTTTGATGTTTTTGACAATTTTCTTGGCCAGTTCGATGCTAATTCCCTGCTTAATCGTAATCGACTGTCGCTTACATCCACCGCTGGCATCTTCCGGATCACCATACTCCAGGCATGACGGCTCAAGCTTACGACGCACCAACTTGGCACGCAGGATTTCTGTCACAACATTCAATTTATTCAGATCATCACCAACAACCGTGATAGCGTTTTCACCCAATTCTATGCTCGCATTGCTGCCCTTAAAATCATAACGTGTAGTAATCTCCTTCTCCACCTGATTCACCGCATTCGTCATTTCCTGCATATCTGTTTCACTGACAATATCAAAACTTGGCATCATAAACTCCCTTATTAAATCTCTTCATGGCAAACTGTGCCGCTTCAATCTTTGACAAGCAATGCATCGCACCTAGATTCGCCTCAGCAAAGGAGATATCGCTTGCCCAACGCGTTTAAACATGACTTTTCTGATCAGGTTCCGGCCAACAAGCCGCGCCGACGGCTGCCTCGGATTGAAGGTCTGAAAATACCACCGCTGCAGCTGCCTTCGCCACGCTGGTACCCTCTGTTTGGGGCTTTGGCTGGATTCTTCTTTATTCTTCTATTCATCGGTGGTGCAGGCCAAGATGCACGCGCCCGCATGAGCATTGAACAGACCGAATGGCTGACTGCCGAATTAAACCCTGTTACCCACAACACTGAGCAAACACGCCTTGTGCGCGTTCAGGCCGGTGATAATGCGGTCGCAGCTCTGGCGCGTCTCGGTTTCACAAGCACGAACGCTCGCTATATCGTCAAAGCGGCCAATGGCAGTTATAAGCTGAGAAACATTCATATTGGTCATGCATTCAAACGCATTGATAGCAACTCCGGTATCGATGTTCTGTACAATATTGATGCAAAAAAGCAGTTGCATCTGCATCAGAAAAAAGGCGAGAGCCGATGGCAATGCAATATACAAAAACGTCAAATTCTTACACGCCATCGCCTGGCAACAGGCACCATTAACGGAAGTCTGTTTGCCAGTGCAGAAAAAGCAGGCATGGATCAGCGCACCACCATGAATCTGGTTGATATTTTTGCCTGGGATATTGATTTTGCCCGTGACATGCGTAGCGGCGATACCTTTCGGGTGGTCTATGAAGAACGTTTTGATGATGAAGGCAATATGCTAGAGAGTAGTATCTTTGCGGCAGAATTTATCAATCAAGGTAAAAAGTTTGAATCCGTACGATACGTCAACGCCAAAGGTAAAGTGGACTATTTCACACCCAAAGGCAAAGGTATGCAAAAAACCTACCTCAAAGCACCAGTGAAGTTCTCGCGTATCTCTTCCCGTTTTCGCACCAAACGTAAGCATCCTATTCTGGGTTACACCCGTGCCCACCGCGGAGTCGATTATGCAGCCCCCAGTGGCACCCCTATTCATGCCCTTGGCAATGGTAGAATTAAATTCAAAGGCTGGAAAAGTGGTTATGGCCGCTTTATCCTTATTCAACATAATACACGATCACATTCAACCGCCTATGCACATATGCGCAGCTTTGCGCGTGGCATTAAAAAAGGTACATATGTAAAACAGGGACAAGTCATCGGTTATGTTGGCATGTCAGGTCTGGCCACCGGACCCCACCTGCACTTTGAATTTCGTTCTCGAGGTCGCGCTGTGAATCCGTTAACCGTTAAACTCAAACATCGTTCTGCTCCAGTGCCCAGATCAAGAATGGCCCACTTTAGACAACAGACCGCCCCTTTGATGGGATTGTTAAAACAACCGGCAACGGAAAGGCCTTGGGGTTAACATAGCATGAAAACAGATACTGCAAACCTCAACATGACAACGGAACAACAAGCATGGCTGAATGAAGCGCGCAAGGTGCTGGATATAGAAATTGCAGCTATTCAGGCACAACATGACGTATTGGGCGCTGATTTTATCCAGGCAGTGCAAGCAATACTTGGACTGACGGGTAAACTGGTCGTCATTGGCATGGGAAAATCAGGCATTATCGCCAAGAAAATAGCCGCCACATTTGCCTCCACCGGCACACCGGCATTTTTTGTACATGCTGCTGAAGCCCAGCATGGTGATCTTGGCATGATCAGCGGTCACGATGTTGTACTTGCTCTCTCGCACAGTGGTGAAACTGCCGAAGTATGTGGTCTGTTACCTGAAATTAAGCGCCGGGGTGCAACCATCATTGCCATTACCGGCTCGACAACATCGTCATTAGCGCAGCATGCTGATATCGTATTACATATTCCGATCACCCTGGAAGCTTGTCCACTCAACCTTGCACCTACTGCCTCCACTACTGCAACGCTGGCGCTTGGAGATGCACTTGCTGTCGTAATACTCAAACAACGTGGCTTCAAAGAAGAAGACTTTGCCCGCGTACACCCGGCCGGAAGCCTGGGCCGCAAACTACTGCGCGTGGCAGATGTCATGCATCAGGATAATGCGTTACCGCTGGTCACAGAAGATGCGCCTCTGCGGGATGCTATTATGATGATGAGCAGTCACCGCATGGGCATCACTGGCATTATTGCGGCTGGCAAGTTAACCGGCTGCCTGACCGATGGTGATCTGCGCCGTATTCTGGAATCGGGACATATCGACATCAACGAGCCTGTTCATAAACTTATGCACCCGAACCCTACGACAATAACATCAGCCAAGCTGGCCAGTGAAGCGTTGTATTTTATGGAAACCAAAAAAATCACTGTTCTTTTCGTCTGCGATGATGAACAACAAGCCATCGGAATTATTCATATTCATGATATCCTGAAGGAGGGAATTGAATGAACGATTATCATAACCAGGCAGAATTATCACAACAGTTAGAATTATCACAACAATCCGGCTTCGACTTTCCATTCGAGAAAGCATCGGATATTCACATGCTTATTCTCGATGTTGATGGTGTCATGACAGATGGTTCCATCATCATGGACAAACATGGCGATGAGTTAAAAGCGTTCAATGTCCGCGATGGGCATGGCATCAAAATGCTGCAACGCGCAGGTATATGCATCGGCATCATTACCGGTCGAAACTCAGCTGTAGTTGCAGCACGTGCAGAGGATCTTGGCATCACAAACGTTATTCAGGGCTGTCTGAACAAAGCCGAAGGATTACGCCAAATGGAGATTCAGAGCGGTATTACGGCCAATCAGTGTGCCATGATGGGAGATGATGTGCTTGATTTACCACCGATGTATCAATGTGGCTTAAGTCTCGCACCAGCAGATGCTCATCATGCGGTTATCTCCTATGCCGACTGGGCATCCGACGCTGCAGGTGGCCGTGGTGCCATCAGACAAGCTTCGGAAGGTCTCATTATTGCAGCAGGGAAATGGGATGCAATTGTCAAATCCCGTTATGATATCACTCCGGCCATGTGCGGCTGGAAATGTTAAATCACCCGGCATAAATGCAACCAACACTCTGGCATAGCATTAAATGGATTAGCCTCGGCATTTCAGTTTCCAGCATCGTGCTAGCCCTTGTTCTGCTAGGCATCTCTGGCCCCGAACAGGCAACAACCACAAATACATCAGAAGAACCGAACACCCAGGTGGAAAGCCCTGTGATCGTCGAACGAAAAGACGGGGGCGTGGTTTGGACGCTGCGAGCTCAGGAAGCCAATCAACAATTCGATGGTAATATGCAACTCACCCATCCCAAGCTGGTGCTCTACACCGAGAAACAGCAAGAGATCAACATTATCAGTCAAAAGGCATGGTTCAACCCTATGACCCGAAACCTGCGTTTCGAAGAGAAGGTGTTGATCCAGCACGATGTTTGGAGCATCGCCACTGACCTGTTGTTATATATAAGTAACAGTGATGAGCTTCAAATGCCAAATGCATTTAAACTATGGGGTAAAAGCATTAAAGCACATGGAAAAAATATGCACTTGCATCGCAACAGTGAACAGATCACTGTGGATGAAGGCATCTGGATTGAAGATGCTAATCCACAGTGGCAAGGAGTGGCACCATAATGTTTCGACAAACAGGCTTTACAGAGACCCGTATTCTCTTTTTTTTCATTATTTCCATCGTTTTCCTGCCGCTCCAGGGTTGGGCAGGAACGATACAGGTTGAATCTGGAAAAATGATTTTATTGCATAAAAGTAATCAGGTGGAGTTCACCCAGTCAGTGCATTTAACACGTGACGCATTTGAATTGTTTTCAGATCGACTGGTGGCTTATTACAATGACAACGACCTCGAACGCGCTGAAGCCTTTGGCAATATCAAACTCAAGCAGGGTGAAGTCACAGGCAGTGCTGATAAAGCTGTGCTCAATCAAAAAGACAACACGCTCACGCTTATCGGCCATGCTCTGCTCGAACAACATGGTAACCGTCTTGAAGGTGATAAAATCATTCATGATCTCAGCCTTGAAAAAACGTTGGTATTCCCTAAAAAGGGGGGTCGCACACATATGACAATCGAATCGAATGATGATGGAAAATCCATGTTTCCTGTTGCCGGACAGAACAACAAACAACAACACGCTTCGGGTGCAAATAGTGAGTAGCATTCATCATCTTTCCGCCCGCAGTTTAAATAAAAGCTACCGCACCAAACAGGTGGTTTCAGACGTTAATTTTGATATCTTTTCCGGTGAATGTATCGGTCTGCTAGGCCCTAACGGGGCCGGGAAAACCACCAGCTTTTATATGGTATGTGGCCTTATTCAGGCTGATAGTGGCGATATTGCACTTGATGACAGTGATATTACACATCATCCCATGCATATTCGTGCCCGCAAAGGGATTGGATACCTTCCTCAGGAAGCCAGTATTTTTCGTAAGCTCACAGTGCGTGAAAATTTATTAGCCATTTTTGAAACACTTGATCTGTCCGATGTGCAAATCGAAGAGGAACTGGAGTCACTGCTACTCGATTTCGGCATTGAGGCTGTGCAGTATCAAAAGGCATTCACACTCTCCGGCGGCCAGCGTCGCCGTGCTGAAATTGCCCGCGCGCTGGTCACCAAACCGAAATTTTTACTGCTGGATGAACCATTTGCCGGTGTTGACCCTATTGCAGTAGAGGATATTCAAACCATCATTGCCGACCTGCGTAGTAAGGGTATTGGCATACTGATTACCGACCACAATGTGCGCGATACCCTCTCTATTTGTGATCGCGCCTACCTCATGGCCGAAGGTAAAATTTTTATCCAGGGTAAACCTGAGGAGATCGTTGATCACCCCGATGCTCGCCGACTCTATCTGGGTGAAAGTTTTTCCATGTAAAGGCATGCGTAAAAGCAATGATTTCCTCATGCCTCCCAAGCTTGTAGCGTTGTCATCTGACAAATCAGCGGGGAGTTAAGCAATAAGAGTGATGAAAAAAACAGAGGAAGAACAATCCATCGTCGTCGCTATCACGGGTGCTTCAGGCGCCATCTATGCCTTACGCCTGATCCAGCGTCTGTCTCAGGCTGGTGTGTTGCAACACATTTTACTTTCCGATGCAGCCAGGGTCGTGTTCAAACAGGAAATGGATCTTGAGCTACCACAAAACAGCACGGAAACAGCCACAATGCTGGCTCAGCACCTCAATATTCCAGCCGACGCTATGCGCTGTTATAGTTTAAACGACTGGTTCTCACCAACCGCATCCGGCTCCGCCGGTATCAAAAAGATGGTCGTAGTTCCCTGCTCCATGGGTACATTGGCACGCATTGCATGTGGTGCATCAGATAACCTGATTGAACGCGCTGCCGATGTAATGCTCAAAGAGCGTCGACAACTTATTCTCGTGCCAAGAGAAACCCCTCTCTCCAGCATTCATCTTGAAAACATGCTCAAACTCTCTCGCATGGGTGCGCATATCATTCCAGCCATGCCCGGCTTTTATCATCGCCCCGAAACACTTGATGATATCATTAACTTCCTGGTTGATCGCATTCTTGACCATCTGGATCTTAGTAATCCGGAGGCCAAAAAATGGGGCCGTTAAAACAGCTTCCATCTCGCCAATATCGATCCATCATAATCTTCATCCTACTCTCTTGTTCTCTATCCAGCTGTGCAGTAGTTACCGCAGTATCCGCCATCCCGGGCGCACTGTATGGCGTGGTAGCTGATCAATTTTTAAGCAAGGAAGTCAGTGTCCCCTACAATATGCGCGCCTGTCTCGTAGCAATACAACATAGCCTGCAAAGCATGCGTCTTGATATTGACATCCTCGAAGTTCAAGAGGTTGGCGGTTATGGCATCTCCTTTAACAATGACAGATTAAATGGGGAGATTACCCTGCTCAAGCAGACCGAAAGCCTGACCACTATAAAAATCAGGGTGCGATCCATGACGCGCCAGGAGTCTATTGAACAAGCCATCATCAAAATGGTGGAATCCACATTGAAAAACCAAAACAAAACGGCCACATTTCAGCTCGCAGCTTATCATGATCTGCGGGCCAAGCCGGCAATCACATCCAAACATCTCGGCTGGTTTCGTCCAGGAGCCATGCTGGATGCAGACAAAAGCAGGGTGGCTGGCTGGTTAACAGTAGAGCTACCATCGGGTGATTCTGGCTATATTCAAGGTGGCATCCCCCGCAACAAAACAATGTTAAGATAAAAACGTCAACAATAGACAGGGAGCAACACATGACATCAAATAATCAATCCATGGATGATATCGCAGAAAAAATTGCAGCTGGCCTACGTTTGCTCGGTGGCTTTAAACAAGGTGCTGAAGCTCAGGTACGAACCATTGTCGAAGGTGCACTCTCCCAATTCGATGTCGTTACCCATGAACGTATGCAAGTGCAGGAAGCTATGCTTGGAAAAGCCCGCGATGAACTAAGCGCCCTGGAAAATAGAATTGCAGAGCTTGAAGCTCAGATGAAACAACTTACAAAATAACAGCACTATCCACTCACATGAAAACAGATTGCCAGATGGTAGATCATGCATGATACGATAATGATTTTGGCACTGCTGATGTTTATCAATAGCGCGGGGGGGTTCTATATCTATCTGCGTTTTGGCCCTAAAAAACTGGTCATGGTTGCCATGAGCAAAGAGGCATATGACAACTATTTTGAATTACTGCCCCCGATAGGCTTGCTCAACAGTTTCGGCAAAAAACTAGCCCTGCTCGCTTGTGCATGCATTGTAATATCATTATTACTGTTCTCTGAGTTACTACTTGCTCTATAGCGAAACATTCTGCCGTTCATTATTCTACGGCAACGCATATAAAAGAATAATGAACGGATAGGCCTTGAGTCTCATTGCTACAAACTTCACCTTAGGTGCTGACATGAAATTAAAGAATAAAGATTTTCCTGACAATCCATTTTTATATACCTATGCCATCATCATGATTATAGCGGGCCTCGTTATGGCTACGGCCAGTGGTCTGTCCATTTGGCAGGAGAATTGGTGGTGGTTTGCAGGCGGCTTAGTGATCTCCATTGTCATATTCGTGGTACTCAATAAAAAATGTCTGCGCGAACTGTCGTGCCCTAAATGCAAAGGACATATCGTTTTTGAAGCTGGTAAAGGGATAGTCTGTAAAAAATGTAAAGTCGCCTGGCAGCTAAATTAACAACACACTCAGCTGAGGTACTCCTAACCCGGATTATTCATAAATACTGCTGCGCCCTCGCTTGTTTCTTTGCCCGCAACGAATCCTTGCTCGAGCGTCCGTAAGCAGCGGCTACGCACTTACTCGCAAACATCCGTTGCGAACAAAGGTTCGGCGCGATCATCACAGCGATTCATGAATAATCCGGGTTAAGAAAATGGCTTCGTTGAATTACATCACAACATCATCAGGATAGGCAAAAACATCGCACTGGAGCAATCATGCCAACGATTACCTATCAGGGAAAGAGATACGAATGCAATCGTGATGAGTTTCTACTTGATAGCCTGAACAAACAGGGCGCAGGACTTGCAAGCGGCTGTCACGGGGGGCAGTGCCATGTCTGTATAATCAAAGTGATTAAAGGGAAAGCTCCTTCACAGCCACAAACGGACGTTAAAACAGCTATGAAAGAGAAAGGCTATTTCCTGCCCTGTATCTGCAAACCACAATCCGATATAGAAATAAGTCAACCGGAACGAAGGGATCGTTTCATCACAGCTAATGTCAGCAGCGTGGATTTCCTGAATAGAGGGATCATTCGACTATGCACCACTCTACCGCCTGAATTTGAATACAGACCGGGACAATTTGTAAATTTGGTTCGGGCAGAAGATGAATTAATGCGCAGCTATTCGATTGCAAGCATCCCCAATGATCAACAACTGGAGTTCCATATTCGATTGCTGCCCAATGGTAAAATGAGCAGCTGGATAGCCAACGCGTTGCAGTGCGGTGATAAAATACTAATGAGCGAAGCCAAGGGTCAGTGTTATTATCAATACCATGATAGTGATCGCCCACTGCTGCTTGCAGGCACAGGTACCGGCTTAGCACCGCTTTATGGCATTCTTCGTGATGCACTCACATCCGGTCATCAAGCAAGAATATCTCTATTACAAGGTGCTAAAAGTGCTGATGAGCTCTATTACACCGCTCAACTGCGCCAACTGGCCGAGCAATACAAAAATTTCACTTATACTCCCAGCGTGCTCAATGGAGATGCCCCGGAAGGTGGCCTGACTGGCCCAATCGATGCGCATATCCCTGAGCTGCTCGCCAGCAATAGTGACTGGATAAGTTTCCTTTGTGGTGATTCAGGTATTGTAGGAGTCATGCGCAGATGTTGTTTTAGCCACGGGGTGGAGTCATCCGACATCCACTGTGATGCTTTTGTTTAATGCCTGAATAGCGACTTAAGTCGCGTTGCAACTACCCAACGATTGAATAACGAAATGGTAAACTCACCACTTTGTTACTCAAGAGCGTCAGCTAAACCGGGCTTCATCCCCTATTTTTTCTTGGGGCGAAACACGTTGCACTGCTCTGGATCGGCAACTAAAAACGGCCCTTCAATCAGATCAATACAGTACGGCACGGCTGGAAAGACAGCATTCAAACAATCATCAATCGCTGACGGTTTGCCCGGCAGATTAATGATCAATGCCTTGCCACGAACACCTGCTGTTTGCCGTGATAAAATGGCCGTCGGTACAAACTTGAGTGACTCCTGCCGCATCAATTCACCAAAACCCGGCATCATCTTTTCACAGACGTTTTCAGTCGCTTCAGGTGTGACATCACGCACTGCAGGCCCTGTACCGCCGGTGGTCACAATAAGACAGCAGTTTTCGACATCGGCCAGCGCTTTCAGCGTCGATTCGATACCCTCCTGATCATCAGGAATCACCCGTTTCACGGCCTGCCACTCAGACGTTAATACACGTTCAAACCAGGCCTCCATCGCGGGCCCTCCCAAGTCCTCATATTCACCACGACTGGCGCGATCTGAAACAGTGATAAATCCAATTTTAGCTTTCATTTATATTCCTTTTAAACCATGCATAAACACTGATAAAAACAATCTGCATTGGCCTTTATTGGCATTACAATAGCTGATACGCAAAGACTACACCTGAATTCAAAAAAATGTCGTTAGGTTCAGTTTATTATGCATTGACTATATTTCATGCAGAATGCAATAACTTTTCATGGACAAGTTTTTGAATCCTGTCATCCTGAAATTCAATCACAACCAACGCTTTTATGTACGCATCAGGGAGCTCCCATGTCCTCATTTTTTTCCAGATTAAAACAAGGGCTATCGCGTAGTCGCGATAGCTTGGCCCAATTGGTACCGGGGGGGGCTGTTGATGCACTATCTGAAGAGGAGTGGCTGAATATTGAAGATGGCTTGATTATGGCCGATTGTGGTGGCGAGCTCTCTGGTTCTTTAGTGCAGCAAGCACGCAAACGCCGTGGCAGCTCTATCGAAGCGCTGAAATCTTCCATGCTCTCCATGATCCCGGAAACAACAGCAATCAATAGTACTGAGAATGGACCATTTGTACTACTAGTTGTCGGCGTGAATGGCACCGGCAAAACAACCACCATTGGCAAACTAGCCACCATGTTTGGTCAGCAGGGAAAATCCGTTCTGGTTGGGGCCTGTGACACGTTTCGTGCTGCGGCAGTAGATCAACTGGCAGTATGGGTAGAACGCGCCGGAGCAGACATGGTGCGCCAACACGATGGTGCTGACCCCGCATCGGTCGCTTTTGATACTGTGCAACGTGGCTTGGCCAGAAATTACGATGTGGTGATTGTCGATACAGCAGGACGCGTGCAAACAGATCGCGGCCTGATGGATGAATTGGCCAAAGTACACCGTGTGATTAGCAAAGCATTCCCCGATGCACCACATGAAGTGTGGCAGGTGGTTGATGGTGGCACAGGACAAAACGCAGTTGTTCAGGTTGAAAAATTCCGTGAAGTAGCAGGCACAACCGGCCTGATTGTCACCAAACTCGATGGCTCCGGTAAGGGCGGCATTGTATTGCAACTCTCACATACCTTCGGCCTACCTATTCGTTATGTCGGAGTTGGCGAAACACTGGAGGACCTGATGCCATTTGATGCAGAAGCGTTTATCAGCAGCCTGCTGCCTGAGCATACTGTTTAAGGCTTACGTAACCATACCTGGTTACTTATGAAGCTCAGGCAACCATAAAAGTGTTATGAATGAGCCTGCTGCTCACTCATCGTTAGCCAGGCACCTTCTAAGAGACCTGCATCCACGACAATCAGTTCATCATAATGCCAGCGGTTCATCACCGCTTCTACAATAGCCAGGCCCGCAACAATCAAGTCAGCACGGCCTGTTTCAATCGTACGAACAGCTTGCCGCTGTTCATGATTCATTGCCAACAACTGATCCCGCAGAGCCTCAAATACTGCTCGAGACATACTGTAGTTGTTAATGACATCGGCATCATAAGGAGACAGATCAAGCGCCGTTGCAGCCAGCGTAGTCACTGTCCCAGCCGTACCTACCAATGATACTGGTACCTTACCATCACCCCAAAAGAGCTCGACAGCCGCAAGGTGTTCATTGGCGGCAGCAAGCAAGGCCTGATAATCTGATGGTGATGGAGGATCAGAGTGCAGATGCGCCTCAACCAGACGCACCACACCCATTTTTTCACTGATTGCATCACGCGTAACCGTATCCGAACCCACTACAGATGCCCGTATAAACTCAGTGCTTGCGCCGCCAATATCGAATAACAACATATCAGCGCGCGTTGCCGCTTTAAGCACTGCACTCGATCCGGATAGAGACATCGCGGCTTCTGTTTCACCATCGACAATAGAAATATTTATGCCTGTTTCTTCTGCCACTCTATCCCGGAAAGATGCGCCATTGCCCGCTTCACGCATGGCTGCCGTCGCAACAGCATGGGTCTGATCTGAACTGACATCATATTGCACCAGCAACTGAGCATAAGTTTGAAATGCAGCCAGCCCACGCGCCATCGCCGCATCAGAGAGCTCACCACTATGATGCAAACCCTCACCAAGTCTGATAATGTTATGGGTATAATGGATGATATGCCAAGGCGTACCGGAACCGTTTGAATCCGGCTCTGCAATCATCAAACGAAACGTGTTCGAACCAATATCAATGGCGGCAAATCGTTGTTGATTATTCATCACTGCTGATGGTTAGTCGCGACTTCTACATAGTGACCCGCAGAACGCATCAGAAAGGCTCTCTCTTCATCGCTAAGCTCCCGCATTTCCCGGGCCGGCGAGCCGGCATAGAGGTATCCGCCACGCAGTACTTTACGCTCGGTGACCAGCGATCCAGCAGCCAGAAAACAACCTTCCTCCAGCACGGCCTGATCCATAATGATCGAGCCCATTCCAACCAGACAACGATCCTGAATTTCACAGCTATGCAGAATCACGCGATGACCAACTGTCACATCATTACCCACTACACAGGGACTCACACCACCACTGGTATGGATCATCGTCAGATCCTGAATATTCGAGCGTTCACCAATGACAATATCATGCACATCGCCACGCAACACACTCTGATACCAGATGCTTGAATCTGCACCGATCGTCACACGCCCAATGATATCGGCTGATTCAGCAACAAACGCCGAAGATGCAATGGCTGGATGCCAGTGCAGATATGGTTTGATCATGGCCTCACCTCTTTCTGTATGACGTTGTCAGGCTCTTGGCTGGAATGCATTGTAGTAAAAGGTTCCGCTACCGGCTTCAATGCATGCCTGTTTAAAATAGGAATTTCAATCTGCTGACTATTTTTTCCGCGTTTATCAAATAGTGAAATGTACAATATTTTAGGCTGCCACGCTTTTGACCAAGGGATCATACCTTCAAAAAATGCATGTGTAGTCATATCAAATTTCAAGGCGCGTTTGCCACGTCTGTTTTGTACAGGTATCAGATCACCATTGGCAGCAATCACCGAGAAGCTTAAGTGTCCTTTTGCCCAGCGCGGGTAGTTCTCTCCCTTCACCACAACCAGATGATAGGCAATACTCTGATCATCCTGCCACTCTGCAGTCGGATGCAGAATATGCCAGCCGCCTACTTTTCGGGCCGCCAGCACATCATCAAACATGGCCAGCCGCTGCTTCATCGCCACTGTTTCATGGCTATTACGCAGCAATTGCTGTTGCATGCCTTCAATCTGACCATCACGCAGCGCCAATATCGCTTCAGTTTCAGACAGCTTGCTGGTTAAATGCCGGTTTTCATATTGTAATTGCGCAATATGCTGACCCTGCTCTGTCTGTTTGCCTGAAGGTATCAACATTGAGCCCATGAATGCGGCTCCGGCAAGCAGCGTTAGTACAATCAATACCGATGTAAATGGTCTGATCATCAGCGTTGATTCAGGTGTAGTTCGCTTTCCAAATGCAATCTGTAATACCTGCTTCAAATCATGGCCACAGAGCGTGCACGGAAAGACCCAATGATTCATCCAGACCAGACATCAGATTGGCATTTTGAATCGCCTGCCCGGAAGCGCCCTTCAGCAAATTATCAATGCAACTCACCACTACCACTTCACTCTCGCTCAACACTGATATTCCAATATCACAACGGTTACTACCTGATACACCTGCGGTTGAAGGCAATCTGCCTTCAGGCAGCACCCGCACAAAGGCCTCCCCTTCAAAGGCTGTTTGCAACACCTCATACCAATCCGAGGTACGCTCACCACTCAGATGTAAGGTTGTCAGCATACCACGATTCATTGGCAGAATATGTGGTACAAAACGCACCTTGATGGATTGGTCTGCAAAACCAAGCGCCCACTCCTCCATCTCCCAAGCATGGCGATGGCGAGGCAATCCATACGCTTTCACCGATTCATTGAGTTCACAATATAGCAGATTAACATTCGCACTACGCCCGGCGCCCGACGCACCTGATTTGGCATCAATAATGATTGATGATCTATCCAGCCATCCTGTTTTCAGCAATGGCACCAGCGGTAACAAAGCTGAAGTCGGGTAACAGCCCGGATTAGCAACCAGTTGGGCTGTCTCCACCTGATCACGCGCAAATTCAGTTAGCCCATACACCGCCTCTGGAAACAATTCAGGGTGAGGATGTTCGGCGCCATAAGCAGCCCGATAGGTATCATGTGACTGATGTCTGAAATCAGCCGACAGATCGACTACCTTTTTACCCGCATCAAGTGCTCTTTTCACACTCGTTGCAGCCGCCCCGTGCGGCAATGCGGTAAACACCAGCTCCACAGATTCCGACAACACAGCATCAGCTTTAGCTAAAACCATGCTTGCGACATCGCCGGCACAACCCGGCATCACTTCGCCAGCCAACTTACCGGCTTGCGAATGCGCCCCAAGATGGGCGATTTCAAACACCGGATGATTTTCAATCAAACGGATCAATTCAGCACCGGTGTAACCGGTAGCACCAAGAATAGCGACAGGTATCTTCATCATGCATGCATGCTACGCAATGAAGCGCTTGCATCAAACTGTTTCAATATAGTCTCGATTATTCATAAATAAAATATATACAGGGCACCGTTAAACGGCAGCAGATTTAACCGCGCGGTAAAAAAGATTTTGGATTTATCAGTTTACCGAAGCGACGCACTTCATAGTGCAGATGAGGGCCCGTCGAACGCCCGGTCGAACCGATATGGCCAAGGAGCTGATTGCCTGCCACCACATCACCAATGTTAACACTCACGGCACCCATATGGGCATAACGTGTTTTGTATCCATAACCATGTTCAATATCAACAACATAGCCAAAATCAACCATTTTACCTGCAAATGTCACAACGCCACGACTCGCCGACAATATCGGTGCCCCAGCTCGATTGGCGATATCCACACCATAATGCCGGGCAGGATGACCGCTAAATGGATCAATACGGCGACCAAAGCGTGAACTGATCCAACCACCCTCAGTGGGCCATGCATGTGGTTTAGCATCCAATACGGCATGCCTATTTTCCAACATGTAATCGATAGCCACCAGCTGTGCATCCAGCTGTTTTAAATGACCATCCATGTCCTGCATGTCAACACGCAGGGCTTTTTGAGCTACAAACATTTCAGGCTGCGGTAAACGCGGCCCACCAAAAGCAGGTTCAAGCTCAAAATCAAACTCGGACTTATCCAATGATGCCACATCCACCAAACGCGAGCCCAATGCATCCAAACGCGCCATACGTGCCTGAATTTGTCCTAACGTACGGGCATAAACAGCCTGCTTTTCCTGTTCTGCATGCAACTGGTTCTGCAACGATTCAAGCTGAATTAAACTCGCAAGCTTGGCCTGATCCAGGGCCTCTTCACTCTGCTTGAGGGCTTGCGCAAACTGACCAGTCTGCATAAGGCCAACGACACCCCAAACACCAAATGTAAACGCACCTAAAACAGCAACCATCGATACAACCAAAAGATTACGGCTGATCACAATCCCAAACAGATCACCGGAAGAAGATGTAGACATCATCAATTGTTTTTTCATTTCAGCCAATCCTCCTCATTTATAGTCAATATATATTAATCACTCTTCGAACAGCAAGCCAAGCACTATTCCTAAAAAAACACCTTCACTTTGCACCTGTAACAAACAATCAAAAACCAACGTACCATGTCCATTGACTGCCCGTGTGAAGCTTCTAGCCTTGCAGCATGCCAACAAACAACGCATCAACACCAGAAGTTTTCATCCACCGTCATTGCATGCAGCGCCTGCTCCATGAAGCCATTAGCAGCCCACAAAAAACGTGTCATGGTCTGCTTGCCGGAAGCGGGAATATAATAACAAACAACATCCATGTCACGGATAAACTGTGCCCTGGCAACAATCCTGCGCCAAAAACACCTCAAAGTGATACAATAACAGGGCTCTATTTCGCTACCGACAAACGTGACGTATCTGCTCAGAATGCGATTACAGAGATGCAATTCTTTTTACAAAACATTAAACAACAAGACCCATGCTATTACCTCATCATATATATGGATCACGATGGCAGAGTTGATGCCCTGATGTATGCAGACTCTGCCCTTACCATTCCTGTCACTTTAAACATGAAAGAAGATTAACACGCTAAAACTTGATATTTAAGACGCTTTTCGTTAGAAAGCGCGCCCGCTCAAAAGAGTGGAAATACGCACATCGTCTAATCCATTGTGCCCCATGTCATGAGTTAATATTGATATATCGGGTGATTGGCGGTGGAGGTAATAAAACAATCGGAGGACAGAAATGTCTCAATTTACTATGAAACAACTGCTTGAAGCAGGCGTACACTTTGGTCATCAGACCCGTCGTTGGAACCCAAAAATGGCTCCATATATTTTTGGCAAACGTAACGGCATCCACATCATCGATCTTCAGAAAACATTGCGCATGGCGAATGAATCCTATTCATTTATGCAGGAACTGGCTGCCGCTGGCGGCCGCGTACTGTTCGTCGGCACCAAGCGCCAAGCTCGCGATGCTGTAAAAGAAGAATCTTCTCGTGGCGGTCACTACTATGTAAATCACCGCTGGTTAGGTGGTATGCTGACCAACTTCTCGACTGTGCAGCAGTCAGTACGCAAAATGAAAGATCTACAGCATCAGAAAGAAGAAGGCGTATTTGACCTGTTGACCAAGAAAGAAGCCCTTCAGCTGCAGCGTTCACTGGATAAACTGGAACGCTCTCTCGGCGGCATCAAAGAGATGACCGAACTGCCTGACTGTCTGTTTGTTGTTGATGTACGCAAAGAAGAGCTGGCTGTAAAAGAGGCGCAGAAGCTTGGCATCCCGGTTGTCGCAGTGGTAGATACCAACTGTAACCCAACTGGCATTGACTACATTATCCCTGGTAATGACGATGCTATTCGCGCCGTTCGCCTATTCTGCAGCAAGATCACTGATGCTCTATTGGAAGGCGCTGAAGCCTGGCAGTTGGAAAACGCAGAAGATGGTGATGATATCGTAGAAGCGATGACTGTTGCCGTTGAAGACGAACAACCTGCATCATAAACAGACACTGGCCGCTGTTCAGCCTGATTCAGGCCTATCACGCATAAGTGA
>CAYZJL010000006.1:0-24735 GCA_964478615.1 uncultured Zetaproteobacteria bacterium | reverse complement strand
TATTTACATATTGATAAACACTACATCAATCATGCAACTAAGATATTGAAAACTAACGACTGAACACTTTCTTCAATATCTCTGTCGTACGTTTAACAGGTTTTTTACGGATAGCAGCTTCTTCTACGGCCATATAATGAAAAACACCTGACAACCCGAGATCAAGCACATGCTTGGTGAGATTAGCTTTCACATCTGGCATGAAAGGCAAAGCGTGGTATTTGCCCATCACATGATCATAAGCCTGAATAGCTCCGGTCTGATTCAATGCATGCGTGACAATAGGGCGCATCTCTTTGGATAGCGGTGTCGACATTTTCCCTTTGAAATATTGCGTAGCAGCATCGTTCGGACCATTAAGAATGCCCTTTGCATCATTAAAGTTCATCGCCTTGATTGAATCTGCAAAAATACGTTTGGCTTTAGGCGTGGCTGCCTCGGCGGCACGGTTTAATCGTAACTCCAGATCATCCATCATATAGCCCATACCCACTGCATTGAGCGCTGATTTCACACGTTGTAAATTTTCAGGCAACGGAATATGGATGGCCGGGTCTTTATTAAAGCCATCGGCTTCGCTCAACCGAGTAACCACATGCTCAGAACCGACCCTTAATGCATCCTTTAAACCGGCAATCATCTCCGAGTTACTTAAAGTGGCAATTGAGGCTGCAGCAGGTGATGTGGGCTGCTGAATACCTGAATCACGAAGCAATCCTCCCACCTGATCCATCCAGCCTGCATATGCCTGAGGAATTGATCCGGCCAATAAACCCACCACGATTATTATGTTCCAGTGTATTCCTTTCATCATACTTCCTCATTACTGTTGTATCGTCTTAAAGCCAATCTACAAAGCTGTATTATTAATCAAACACACCAATATGAAACACTCGGCTTTGATAATTGATGATCACACCATCCGGTGTGATTTCCTGTAGCGTCATACCTGAGCCAACGGTCTGTTTTTCTTTGCGCACTTTGCCATTGATGATAACCATACGCGCATGCGGATCGGCATCATAAATATGACCTTCGATTTTAATGTCAGATATAGCGTGCTGCACCGCCATGGGCAATGCGTGCAACGGTTGAACCGCTCTATTGGATGTTGCATTCAGATGCGCATCATCTCCGGATATTGGCACACTATTCATTTCACCTGCTGGTGATGCCGGAGTAACAGGTCTGAAAACAGACTGCTGTTCTTCAACACGCATGACAGGGGTACTATTTTCAGGTATTGAAGATGACTGCATCGTCTCTGTTGCCAATAGAGGATCAACTGCTTTCTGCTCAACTGAGTCTAACTCAAACATTTCAGCTCTGTTTTTTTCTGTTTTATGCTGCTTAACACTTACCTCGTTGACAGATGCCGGAGTAGCACCCTGAACAGCTTGTCTGTCTGGACCCAGCTGCCATTGGGCGATGAACCAACCAGCTACCAGTGCTGCTACGATAAACATGATAGACAAACCAAAACGACGTTGTCTGTATGCATTTTTCGGGGCATATGCAGGCCTGTTCAGCGGCACATGCAGCGTGCCCCGCTTCTCTTCTGACTTTTTCAATGCATCAAGAATATAGGACATTAAAACAGTTCTCCACGTGTCAGCCGTGGTATACGTTGATCAATGCGTTCATTGATTCTAATCAATGTCAGCGGTCCAACAATGCCATCTGATGGCAAACCTTCTGATTGTTGAAAACTTTTAAGGCGTTCGCTCAACATCGCATTCATGCTCTTAAATGCCTGCGTTGGAATCATTTCGCCTTGAAGATGATCCATCTGTTGCGCAAGCCATTGCACAATTGGCCCGGAGTCACCGGGCTGGATACGTGTTGTATATCCCGGCGGTTTAACCCATAACAGGGTAAACTGCCCTTTCCAATGCTGCTCCAACTCACCAAATGATATATTCCAATATTGCTGATCAAGCTGAATAACCAACTGATCCCTTTCAATTGAACGGATTACAGCATAATGGTCATCGCCATCAATACCAGAAACCTGGAACATTGCAGGACGATTGTGCTCCCGTAACAACCACAAATTGGTACGTTGCTGTAAACATAAAAGTTTCTTATCACGCAATTGATCGCAAAGTGCGCCACCCTCATCGCTAATGCCTGTATGCCACATCTCTGCCAGTGTATGAAATGCCAATGCTTTTGTACCTGTTTTCTCAATAACATCCCAAGGATTATCCGGGAACAGGCCTACAGGCACACCAGTGTCCAGCTTTTCTTCATGCGCCACTTCTGTATCAGCTACATCCTGGGTTGTATCAATTACAATGGCTTCAGGAACAAGTGCTGTGGTCTTCTCTGGCGGCTGCATACCTTTAGCAACTGAGTCAATTGACGGATACTCTCCAGCAAGCTCTTTATCACTATTTGACTGCAAAACAGTCTGGCTATTTCCAGACTCAATGTTTTTCTGATATTTCGGTTCAGCGCCAGCATCGGGAACGGGTTGCTCTGAAATAGAGCGCTTCGGAATAGCGTTATTCACAATCGCTTGATTCGAGATTGATTGGTTCGTGAGTGCAGCCGCAACAATGCCCGGACGCGCATTATATTTCTCAGCCAACCATGGCCAGATGGCATTGATCGACATGCCCATGCCAGCAATCATGATAAAGCTAATCGCAAATGGTAGAAAAAATCGCTGCTCTGGAGCTGTTTCAACATCCTCGCCTAACACCTCTTGGCTAGCTTGCTGGACATGTTCAGGGTTAACAATCGTTTCATTGCGGCTATAGACACCAAGCAATGCGCGATCACATAAGAGATTGATTAAACGCGGTGTACCGTGACTGAAATGAAACAGCCGTTGAATCGCCTTGCTGGAAAAGACAGGCCTGTTACAACCAGCAACCGCAAGCCTGTGACGAATATATTCACTACTCTCCTCTTTGCTCAGGGGGTGAAGGTGATAGCGCGCGGTAATACGCTGAGCCAATTGTCGCAAATCGCTTCGATCCAGCATCTCTTTGAGCTCAGGTTGACCAAGCAGAATGATTTGTAACAGTTTTCGTTCATTGGTCTCCAGATTAGTCAGCAGTCGCAATTGCTCCAGCACATCAGGTGAAAGGTTTTGCGCCTCATCAATCATCACAACAACATTACGCCCGTGCCCATGTGCTTTGATCAAGTAGGCATTGATAAGGTCTGTAAACATCTTGATACTGCTATGATCTGCCGGATAAAAGATGGACAGTTCATCACATATCGAAGCCAACAGTTCTTCAACAGATAATCTCGGACTCACAATCCAGGCGATCTCAATATGCTCAGGCACATTTTCAAGCAGTTTCCTGCTAATGGTGGTTTTACCTGTACCTACTTCACCGGTTAACAGGATCACACCACCAGCACTACCCAAACCATAAGAGAGATGTGCCAGAGCTTCCTGATGTTGATGGGTTAAATAGAGATAACGCGGATTAGGGGCAATGGTAAAGGGCAGCTCATTTAGTCCGAAATGTTCCAGGTACATATTAAACAGAAACCTTGCACAGCCACTTATCGGCAAAAGGGCAAATACAGGTAAGCTCGAACAAGGAAGATGACGTTAAACATAACATGTCGCTAATAGTAGGGATTTCGAGACCATAAGTCAGTGCTCAAAGGCTCTTTAGAAGTAGAAACCGTTACTTGTGCAATGATCAATCAAAAACATAGTATGCCGCCATGAAATGCTCTTCAACAGTGATTCTTATTTTGGCATTACTGCTCTCTGGCTGTGCCACAACACAAAACAGTCATGACCCTATTGCACCTGTGAACCGTGTAACAGATACAGTTAATGACTCGATTGATCGCGTTACGTTAAAACCGCTTGCACTGGGTTATACTGCAGCAGTACCCAAACCGATGCGTACGGCTGTAACGAATTTTTATGACAATGCCACGTATATGAATACCGTGCTGAATGACTTTTTGCAAGGTAAAGGCGAACAGGGCGTTCAGGACTTTATGCGTTTTCTCATCAATACGATATTAGGTATTGGTGGACTGGTCGATGTTGCAACACCAATGGGTTTTGAGCGGCACCGGGAAGATTTTGGCCAAACACTGGCAACATGGGGTGCATCACAGGGCGCGTACGTAGTGTACCCGCTATTAGGACCGAACTCATTACGTAACACGCCCGCTTTCATCACTGAAACGGCCACTGATCCCCTGTTCTGGGCAGCGCTGGTGGTAGCACCTTTTGTGACTATTCCTGTTGCAGCACTTAAATATGTAGATAAGCGTGCGCAATTATTAGAAGCATCATCAATGCGAGATGAGTTGGCGCTTGATCCTTATGTATTTACACGTGAAGCATGGCGACAGAACCGGGAATTCTTGATTCATGATGGTCACTCGCCTGCACCAGCCGTCAATGAAGATGATGACTGGGAAGAGGATGAGTTTGATAACGAAGATGAATTTGAAGATGGGCTTGATACCGAGGCTAACGTTGATGCGAACGATACGCTGGATGCTGAAGAAATACTGAATGCATCTGAAAACAGTAACGCCAGGCAATCTGCAGATGCCAAACTTGTCACAGATAACAGCGATGCGATGGACTCAACAATGAAAACCAGAATCAGCCTGGCTAGTGCCCCACCCGCTGACACCACACTAACCCCTGCCAATACAGTAGCAGGGTCTGGAAGTGAAATAGTAGCTGTAGATAAGCAGGGCCAGGCTATGAAGCCAAATGCATCAGATGCATCAGGCAATACAATGCAAACTGGGCAATTGATCTACGCTATCTATCTATCTTCACACTATAGTGAGGTTGAAGCTGCATCTGAACAAGGTCATTTCGCAAAACGTGATATCCAGACAACGATTGTACCTGTCACACTTGATCAACATGTGTGGTACCGCTTGCGCCTTAGCCAATATAGCGACAAAGCAGAAGCGCTTGCGCAATTGAAATTGATTAAATCCCGCCGGGGGCTAAACAGTGCATGGTTGGAAGTGAAAAACAGTAAATAAAAGAGGGAGGGGAAATCACTCCCCCCCTTTCTTACTCCACTCGGCCTTAAAGCTTACTAGCGCGATCTCTTAACAGGTGATCTGCCAGCACCAGCGCCAACATCGCTTCGGCAATCGGTACGGCACGAATACCTACACAGGGATCATGTCGACCTTTGGTGATGATCTCGGTTTCATTGCCATGAATATCGATAGTTGGGCGCGGCTGCAAAATTGAAGAGGTCGGTTTAAGCATCATGCGGGCACGAATACTATCTCCATTGGAAATGCCACCCAGAATACCGCCGGCATGGTTACTCTGAAAACCTGTAGCACGTATAGCATCACCGAACGCCGAACCTTTGGTCTCCACACATGAGAAGCCGTCACCAATCTCAACCGCTTTGGCAGCCGGGATATTCATCAATGCCTTGGCGATATCGGCATCCAGACGATCAAATACAGGTTCACCCAGACCGGCAATCATTCCGTGCGCTTCCACACGAACCGCTGCACCAATGGAATCACCGGTTTTACGCAGCTTATCCATATATTCAGCCATCTCGGTTGCAGCCTGAGCATCAGGACAGAAAAACGGGTTATTGCTAATCTCATCCGCACTGAATCTGGCAGGATCGACTTTCACAGGACCAATCTGGTCAACCCAACCGATGATTGAAATAGCGGATGATACCTGCAACAGTTTCTTGGCAATGGCACCACCTGCAACACGTATGGCGGTCTCCCGTGCCGAAGAGCGTCCGCCACCACGATAATCACGCAGCCCATATTTTTCATAATAGGTGAAATCGGCATGGCCCGGACGGAATTTATCCTTGATATCAGAATAATCTTTGCTGCGTTGATCTGTATTGCGAATCAACAGCGCAATCGGGCAGCCGGTCGTTTTACCCTCAAACACACCGGAGAGAATTTCCACTTCATCAGCTTCACGCCGTTGGGTGGTATATTTTGATTGACCCGGTTTACGGCGATCCAGATCCGGCTGAATATCTGCTTCGCTTAATGCCAGCCCCGCAGGGCAGCCTTCGACAATGCCCAGCAAGGCTGCGCCATGTGATTCACCAGCAGTGGTCAGTTTAAAAATTTGGCCGGTAGAAGAACCTGCCACTATTCAACACCCGGATCGCCGGCACCGACGTGAAACCCGGCATCCACATAGTGCAACTCACCGGTTACACCTGATGAGAGATCGGACAATAGATAAACACAGGCATTGCCCACTTCTTCCTGATCAACATTACGCTTAAGCATCGAGCCTCTCGCACTCTTATCCATCAAGCGACGGAAATCGCCCACTGCCGATGCAGCCAGCGTTCTGATTGGGCCAGCTGAAAGGGAGTTCACACGAATACCGGCAGAACCAAGGTCTGCTGCAAGATAACGTGTAGATGCTTCCAGCGCGGCTTTGGCCACCCCCATAGCACCATAACCAGGAACAGCACGCTCGGCGCCCAAGTAGGACATAGTTACCATGCTTCCTCCTGCTTTCATCATCGGCGAGGCACGTTTGGCACAGGCAATAAAAGAATATGCAGAAATATCGAGCGCAAGATGAAAGTCTTCTCGGGATGTTTGCGAGAACGGTTCACGCAGCGCATCTTTATTGGCATAAGCAATTGAATGTACAATAAAATCGATCTGCCCCCATTGTTTCTGCACCTGCGCAAAAAAAGCATCAATACTGGATTCTTCAGAGACGTTCATCGGCGCAATAATCTCAGCCTCAACACTCTCCGCCAATGGGCGAACACGTTTCTCCATCTGCTCACCGAGATAATTAAACCCTAATATTGCACCTTCTCGCCGAGCAGCGCGTGCCACACCCCAAGCGATGGACTTATTGTTGGCAACGCCAAGAATCAGACCTTTTTTACCTTGCAGAATTCCCACTCGAAACTCCCTTATTCATTTGTTTCGCCGATATTATCAGCAGCCTTGCCAAAGCGCACGTAGATGCAGCGGCCATGCGCAGCAGAAAGAGAATTACATATCCACCCTTTTCTTTTGGGTGTCCCTAAAATATGTAGAATGAAAAGGATCATAGAGAGGCAAAGGTGTAAACAATGCGATATCTATACCTTCAACAACCGGGTCACAGCAGGGTGTAGATTTGGATTTGCTGCCAGGATATCACCTTTCGCAAGATTAACCGTTGAACCATCCAGACCAGTAGCCAAACCACCCGCTTCCTGCACCAGCAAATAACCAGCCGCAATATCCCAGGAACGTAAACCTGCCTCCCAGTAGACATCCAGACGGCCTGCTGCGACATAAGCCAGATCCAGTGCCGCTGAACCACCACGGCGATACGCATCCATACTGCGCATGCAGACATCCATGCGCTTCTGAAACAGATCAATGCTATCGCGCTGATACGACGGTATACCGGATGCAAACATAGCATGATCCAGTTTCTTTTCCTGGCTCACACGTAATCTACGGCGGTTTAAAAATGCTCCACCACCATTGCGTGCCTCAAATGTCTCATCCCGAATAGGGTCATGAATGACTGCTAATAAGGGTTTACCATTTTTCCATGCGGAAATGGACACCGCAAAATGCGGATAACCATGAATAAAGTTCGTGGTTCCATCCAAAGGATCGATATACCATTGCATATCGGCATCAGGACGCAGATGTTTTTTCATCTCCTCAGCCACGATACCGTGCTCAGGATAATGGTGTGTAATTTCCCTAACGATCAAATCTTCAGCGCGCTGATCCACATCGGTGACATAATCCCGATCACTTTTCTGACTAATTTTCAGCCCATCACGCTCATCATAAGCCCGGGCAATCATATCTCCGGCTCGTCTGGCAGCTCGGACAGCTACATACAACATGGATGACTCCTGAAAGAAACTTCGTGATTTTCATAGCAAAACCACGCGAAAAATGCGCCCGAACAGTAGCACATTGGTTGCCGGAAAAGCACCTTCGCGTTTAAGAATGGCATTCGACATGCATCTCAGCAGTGCAATAGATGTCATTCCCCTCCCTGTCTCACAGCAACTTTTTACAGCTAACCACCACTTGCAGTGACTTGAATTTTTCTTAGACTCTTAAACATGAGCAGAAAAAACATATCATATGTACATCATCAGTCGGTTTCCCCTGCAAAAGTGACAATACATTGCTAAAACAATACATCATCGAGAACTGGTTACTCAAACATAGTCAATTGGATGATAAATCGTTGGTGCAAAGTCAAATTGATCAGGCCTATGCGCGCCTTGCCTTTGCCAGTATAGGACTGCTCTATCTCTACCTGCATGCCGATGCTTTTCCTCACTATCAAAACGCATGCCTCTCTCTCACGACCTTCTATTTCATATCTACCGTACTCTCAATCCCTGCTATTAAGCGAACAGCACTATCAGCTTACCGCATGCTACTCTTTCCATTGCTCGACACCTTTGTCGTAGTATTTGTCATGCTTATTGACGGAGGCCCAGCCAGCGGCCTCTATTTTATTCTTCTGGTCATCATCTTTGGTAACAGCTTCCGCTTCGGCAATGCCATGTTGTGGTATTCGCAGTTCACCAGTCTGGTTGGCCTGTTATTGATGGCACTGTATGCAGAGTATCATACCACGCTAGTGATTGATTATACCTTGTTGGGCTGGCAAACCGGCGCCCTACTGGTCATTCCTCTCTATATCTATTTGATCAGCAACAAGGCAGAAAATGCCCTGAAAATGCAGGCCGAAGCAGAAGAGTCCTCCTTTCACCTGATGGATAAAGGACCTCTGCCTATTTTTACATTTGAACTGGATGATAATCAAAAGCCTCAGATCGTGTATACCAATTCAGCCATGCAAGAGCTCTTTCAGCACAAGTGTGACCTGTTGATCAAACCGCATGTAGAGATCATCGCCGTAACTGAAGATGCTCAGGAACTGGTTGATTTTTGCCGCTCTATTTTCAACAACCATACAGGCCAGCAAAAACATACCGCCCAAAATATATATATCCGTGGGCAGGATAGCTCCGGCAATATACTAAAATTGATGTGTAGCGCTATTTTAATGCGTTGGCGTAGTCACTGGATTGGTGTCTGCTTCGTGTTCGATGTTACCCAACGTGAAAACATGCAGGAAGAACTGGAATCGGTGCAGCGCCGTGCTTATATCTCTTCCCTGCTGGCCGGCATTGTGCATGATTTCCGTAATGTATTAACCAACATGATTGGTTACGCTGAAGTCGTACAGATGAATAGTCACGATAGCACGCAACGGAAACAGCTTGAGGCCATCATAGCAGCAGGGGAGCGTGGTTCAGAACTCATCACGCATCTGTTCAAACTCGGCAACAATCAATCCGACAGTGAAGCAGCACCATGCTTTACCCCTGGGCACGCGCTGGCTCAACCGCTTGAGCATATTATTGGGCTGGCCCGGTTACAACTACCCCAACATATCCAGCTACAGTGTTATATCGAAAACCCACTACACGATGTCAGCATCAGTCCCACTGAAATCGAACAGATCCTGTTGAACCTTATCAATAATTCCACGCAGGCAATTTCAAAGGCTGGCCATATCAAAATCCTCATTCGCAATGAAGCCAATCACCGTTTAGCCAAACCGGAGCACCCATGCCTGTTCATTCAGGTAAGCGATAATGGTATTGGCATTGCACCAGAAAATCTCGAAACGATTTTCAAACCGTTCTGGACATCAAAAAGCAAACAGGGTGGATCAGGCCTTGGATTAACCATGGTCGAGCGCATTATTAAACGCAGCCATGGCTGCATTGAAGTGAATTCGATAGCCAACCAGGCAACCGTTTTCAGCATTTATTTACCACCGTATATTCACGCGTGTGAACAAGGGGCCAGCAACACACAAAAACTGCAACATGCCGACAACAGAGCAGCGAATCAGCAGCCACATGACACAGCCAGTTACCATGCACTCGTGGTAGATGACGTAGCTGATATTTTAAACATTCATCAAGCTATGCTAAAACATATGAATATCACTTCGGAAACGGCACAAAATGGCCAGGATGCCCTTGCCATGGTGCAACAAAAAGATAACCCATTCGATTTGGTTATCACAGACTACAAAATGCCTGTCATGGATGGTCTGAAACTGGTTCAGCATATTCGACAGTTTGATAACGATCTGCCAATTCTGATGATTTCGGCCTTTGGTGAAGATCATCAGTTGCAACAGGTCATTGATTATAACGTCACAGTATTGAATAAACCGATCAATATGGACAAGTTGAAAGAAGCTATCACCCAGATCTTAAGCAATAAACGTAAATAATTAAAACGAACCAATCAACGCCTGACTACTAAAGTCATCGTAGAGAGCATCAACAAAATAGAGACCATGCGCAGGGGCTGTAGCAGCGCCAAGACTTCTGTCTTTACCCCTCAATAATGCAGCGAATCCATCAGGCGTTGATCTTCCACATCCAACATCCGCAAGATTACCAACCAGGTTACGCACCATATGATAAAGGAATGCATCCGCTGATACTGAGATGGTGATGCAGTGGCCAGACTGTTCAATCTTCAACGTTTTAATGCATCGTGTTGCACTTGATGCCTGACAGCCTGCAGCCCGTATGGCACTAAAGTCTTGTCGACCCATACAGTGCTGCGTTGCTTCTCGCATCGCATCGATATCCAGTGTTTTTGGCATCCACCAGTGCTGCCATCGCAGCAGTGCAGATGCAGTACTACGGTTCCAGATTTGATAACGGTAAGATCGGCCCAGACAATCGAATCGGGCATGAAAATCGGCACGCACAGCCCGCACACCAACCACCCTGATTTGAACAGGCAGAAAACTGTTTATACCATGTACATAAGCCAGATGAGAACGCTGCCAGCGCGAAGCACTCACATCAGCATGCACTAACATGGCTTCAGCATGTACACCGGAATCCGTACGACCAGCCGCAGTGACAACAGCACAGCCACCTTCAATTTTTCGCAGAGCATCTTGCATTGTCTCTTGCACCGAGCAGGCATTATTCTGTTGCTGCCACCCATGAAAAGTATGACCATCAAACTCCACAACCATCGCAATACGCTGCTTTTCCAGCCCCCTGTTGCTTACCGCATTCACAACTTTAAATCCACATGCATCGAACCCACCCTCACAATACTCATAGCCATGGCCATAAAAAGGCCGTAAAACCAGCACAGACCAATAATAACGAAGCAACATAATACTGCACTGCGGGAGCCCGCTGTTGCATTGCAACTGGGCTCGCAGGCCAGCGCAACCACAAGGCACAAGCATGCTCAGAGGCATCGTGCAGTGATTGCCTGAAAGCTGATATTAACAACGATGGAAACCATTTCATATCTTTCCGCAAACGAAACTGCAAACGCAAATCGCCAAACAGTGTACTATTATTCATTTTCATGCAGCTCATCATCCAGACATAAATCACAATCCGCTCACCTATATATGGTAAGCCAAGCAAGTAACGTAACCATTCAGCACGTTTCAACAGACGAAACATTAACATCGCTACAAAGAATATGGCACTTAAATGAAGGCTAAGTTTCAAGCCATGAACTAAACCTTCTCTACTGATCAGAATGAAAAATTCGGGCCATAATAATTGACCGGGAGTAAACAGAGCATGTAACAAAATGATGGGCACTACAAACCAGCGTAAAAGTCGCAATAAGCGTATAATTGTCAGCCCATGCCCATCTAATATGTAGACCAGAGCAACTGATAATAAGAGCAGCATGATTGATATGCCCCAGAATTGTGCAAAAACAGCCAACCATAACAGCCCTGACCCCAGCAACAGTCTGGATAGCGGGAAACAGTGATAGATATTAAACATGTTCATAATCAAAATCAGCTACCCAGCATGCATACACTACCATCATGATGGCCGCTTAAATAAGCTAAGGCGTTAGCTTTTCTTGTCATCCTCGTCATCATCAAAGTTAAACTCATCAAGCAGGTTTCCCAGCACCTGAGTCGCACCATGATCAAAATCTGACTGACTGGATTCACTGTCACCTGCATCGGAAAACTCACTGAGCAGCGAATCGAGTTCCTGTGTCGCACCATGATCCAGATCAGTACCCGAGATGACTGGCTGATCTGATGATGGTATTTCAGAGGAGTCGATAAAACTAAGACCAAGCCCCCCCTCTTCATCCGAAAACTCAGCCAGAAGACTATCCAGCTCCTGCGTTGCACCATGATCCAGATCAAGGCCCAGAGAGTCCATGCTAGAGACAGGCTCAGCTTTCGCGGCATCTATCATCGTAACATCAAAATCATCATCAACACTGCCAAAGATCAGATCTTCATCTTCGTCATCAGAAAATTCACCCAGTAATGCATCCAGATGCTGAGTTGCACCAGGTTCAAACGGCTCCGATACGTCTGTTATCAATTCAGCACCATCCAGACCAGCGAACGCCTCAGTTGTATCAGTTGAAGCCGCTGTAGGAGCAGCGGAGGTTTCTGTTTCATCCTGCCCCGAGAACTCACTTAGCAGATTACCAAACTCTTCCGTTGCGTCAGTTGAAGCCGCTGCAGGAGCAATGGAGGTTTCTGTTTCATCCGACCCGGAGAACTCACTCAACAGGTTACCGAACTCTTCCGTTGCATCCGTTGAAGCCGCTGCAGGAGCAATGGAGGTTTCTGTTTCATCCTGCCCGGAGAATTCACTCAGCAGGTTACCAAATTCTTCCGTTGCATCAGTTGAAGCCGCTGCAGAAGCAGAAGAGGTTTCTGTTTCATCCTGTCCGGAGAATTCACTCAGCAGGTTACCGAACTCTTCCGTTGCGTCAGTTGAAGCCGCTGCAAGAGCAGCAGAGGTTTCTGTTTCATCCTGTCCGGAGAATTCACTCAGCAGATTACCAAACGCTTCCGTTGCATCAGTTGAAGCCGCTGCATCCATCACGAGCAGATCATCTTCACTATCACCCGCCTCTGTAAATTCAGACAAGAGATTACCTAGTTCTTGCGTGCCGCCAAGATCCAGCGTTTCAACCGCTTCGGTTGCAGGCTTGGCATCGGACAACGACGGTTCGATTTCTACGCTGACCGGTTCATTGAATTCAGACAACAGATTGCCGAACTCTTCAATAGCATCGTCCTCAGAAGAGGCTGCTGGAGAGTGATCTTCTACACTAGCCGGTTCATTGAATTCAGATAACAGGTTACCGAACTCTTCAACGGCACCTTCTTCTTCAGAGAACTCTGATAACAGACTGCCCAGCTCCTGCGTTGCACCGGCATCAAAAGAAGCGGGCAAATCAGTTGTATCCTCAGCATTAATTGAAGGCAAATCATCCGCAACAGTCAGAGGTTCAAAAGTGAGGTCATCACCAGCCAATTCCATTGCACCACTTTTCTCAGCCAAATCACCAACGTCACCTGTTTCACTCGCGTTGATTTTCAGAGCATCATCTACTTCAAAGCTTAACGCAGCAGGTTCTTCTTCGGTCAAATCACGATCAGCTTGAAAGCCCATTGACGGTGCAGCGTCATCCTGAACCGCTTCATCATCGCCAAATGATGGATCGCTCAACCAGTTCAGTTCATCGGCAGGCTCTTCACTCGCATCTAAAACAGCAGCATCAGCTTGAGGATTCTCAACGCCAGCCACTTCAACACCAGCCAAGTCGAAGTCCAGCTCTTCAATTTCTGCATCATCAATAGCAATGTTCTGCGCTGGCTCTATTTCAGTCGTTTCAACCAGTGGTTCAGCAACAGGTTCAGAAGTCACTGGCGAAGAGACTGGCATCTCTACAACACCAGCAAACGATTCAAGCGCTGCCTGATACTGCTTCAGCTCTACAGCAGCCAACACGGCTGTAGCGGCAGTTACAGCAGCCGCGAAACCAATCTGATCCTGTTTATCGTGTAATAATTCAGCTTTTTTAACATGCGCATCGGCATTTGCAGGATTCACACGTAGCGCCAGCTCCAGCTGCTGCAGCGCTTCGTCATCCATTCCATAACGAATATAGACATCAGCTTCAGATAAATAATCTACATTGGGATCGACATTCTGTTTGGCATCGGCATCAAATGCTTCAAGCTCAGCCGTATCTGTATCACTGAGCTCATCGGAAAAAGAGGCCATCGCATCGGTTTTAATCGAACCCTTTTCTTCATCGGTCTCAATACTGTCGACTGCTTCCTCAACCACTTCATCTAACGATTCGGCTTTCGATTCCTCTGCAATTACAGGCTCTGTTTCTTGTTCAGATAACAGCTGATCGGATGCCGGATGCACTGGCTCTTTGCGCATGCGCACGGCAATCCCACCAAGCATCACAATCACTAAAGATAGTAATATCCATGTAATCCACTCGGAACCAGATGTTGCTTGTGCATTTGCTGTTGGCTCTACTGCCTGTCTGTCCAGTTGCGCCTGCAAACGTGTTAACAGAATCTCCAGCTTTTCAACACGCGCATTCGATGCTGCTGCTGCGCCTTCATCCACTTTCTCTCGAAGCCCATCAACGCTCTCTTTATTCGACATCAATTGCTGTTGAAGCTCTTCATTCTTTTCTTGCAAGGCCATCAACAGCTGATTGGTTTCCGACTGTACTTGCATCAACTTTTCAATCTGAGGTGAGATTAAATCTTCAGCGACTGCAACTACTGCTGCTTCTACAACAGCAGGCTCTACGATTGAGGGCTGTGCAACAGGCGTGATGTTTTGCTCGGCTTTAAGCAGATCCTGTGTTGCTTCAACCGGCTTCTCGACCAGCGCGGTAGATTTTCCATCGGCCTGCTCGCCAAAACGCACTCGATTACTATAACGTGATCGCTGAACCTCCGCTTCAAGCGGATACCTCGGTTGCTCTTTCCATGCGGATTCATGATTTGCTACAACACGAAAGGCCTCTGAACGGCCCCGTTGTTCTACTTCCTGCTCACTTGGTGTCAGTAAATATGAACCGGCCTTGATCAAATTCATGTTTTCTTTGTCAAAACTGTCTCTGTTTTTCTCAAACAGCGCGACCATCACCTGATTACTACTGTATCGCGCATCCGTGCGCAGACGATTAGCTACAATTGAGAGGCTATCACCCCGAACAATCGGCCCATATTTATCGACTCTTGCCCAACTATCAGATTTCTCTACAACACTCTGTTCAGCTTCGGCCTGTTGTTTGGCTTGCAACTTCGCATGCTCTTCGGTCTGCCTGGTGATCAACGCATTGCCTGATGATTCAGTCAACTTTGTTCGGGCCAAAGGAGTCGCAGTTTCATTGTCTGCGTCAACCGCAGCAGCTGCAATTTTTGCAACATCAACATGTGGTAAAGGCTCTTTTGCAACAATACGTTGTATGGATTTCGCAGCATCGAGGAAAACTGAATATTTCTTAAAGTGAGAGACACGACCATAACGCACTTTCAAAACTAGATTAAAGAATGGGGTCTTCATACCTGTGCGCGAAGTGAGTTTAACACGTGCACCACGTTCATCACTGGCAACATCGGCCCGAATACTGTTCAGAACAGGATCACGGTATACTTCAAATATTTTGTAATCATCAGCAGAGGCGATTTCAATGAACACCTTGGAAACCAGTTCATTGCCCTCAAGAATGAGAGGCACTTCAGCATATAGTGGTTGCCCCAGCGAACTGGCAACCTCGATTTTATCGAGTGAAGCAGCCTGGGCCGTACTGGAAAACAACAGGAATGCAGCGCCAAGACAAGCAGCAGCTGCGTTCCGCCATCTACGCCAACCTCCGTTATGCCTTGCCTGAACCCTCATAATCGCCCCTTATCCAAGATAGTTCTTCTTTAATTCAGCTGTTAACGAATCAAAATTTCCGCTATTTGTACAGCATTTAGAGCCGCACCTTTACGTACATTATCGGCAACAACCCACAAATGCAAAGAATTAGGGCATGAATGATCATCACGAATGCGTCCAACCCAAACAGGGTCAGTCCCAGCCGCTTCTGTTGGCATCGGATAATCTTCACCTGATGGGTCATCCACCACACATACTCCATCAAAATTCGCCAACAACTCACGCGCTTTTTGTGCATTCATCGGGCCATCAAAGGTGATATTTACTGACTCAGAATGGCCGTAAAATACAGGTACACGCGCAGCTGTCGCTGTAACCGCGATATCCGAGCCCATGATCTTGCATGTCTCATCCATCATTTTACGCTCTTCTTTGGTGTAACCGTCATCCATAAATAGATCGATATGTGGAATAACATTAAACGCTATACGAGCTGGAAACACATTCACTTCCACACTCTGTGCATTAAGCAATTGACCTGTCTGCTTGGCCAACTCATCCATCGCTTTGCCACCGGCACCACTGACCGCCTGATAGGTCGAAACCACCACACGCTCAATTGGCACCGCATCATGCAACGGCTTTAAAGCCACCACCATTTGAATCGTTGAGCAATTCGGGTTTGCAATGATTTTGTTGTCGCGCGCCATCTCCAGCGCCTGTGGGTTCACTTCAGGCACCACCAGTGCAATCTCTTCATCCATACGCCATGCGCTGGAATTATCTACCACATAACAGCCTGCTTCAGCAAATCGAGGCGCATGCTCTTTGGATGTATCACCACCAGCTGAGAACAGAGCAATATCAACACCAGCCGGATCAAATCTATCCAGATCCTGTACAACGTAATCCTTGCCTTTAAAACTAACCACGGAACCGGCACTGCGGCTTGATGCCACCAGCATCAATTCTGCGATGGGAAAATCACGCCCAGCCAAAATTTCCAGCATGGTTTGACCCACCGCACCGGTAGCACCAACTACAGCGACGCGATACCCCTCTTTTTTTTCTATGAAGCGTTCACTCACCCTGCCAACTCCTCTAACGCAGCACACACCGCATCACCCATCGCAGCACAACCCACTGATGCTTCTCCACCAAAGGCTAAATCAACCGTACGCACGCCGGCATCCAGGGTGTTTTCTACTGCTTTCTCAACTTTCTCTGCCAGGTCCTTTCTATCGAGCGAAAAACGCAACATCATCGCAACAGATAGAATGGTCGCCAATGGATTGGCTTTATCCTGGCCGGCAATATCGGGGGCCGAACCATGAATAGGCTCATACATGCCGAACTTTTCACCCAGAGATGCAGATGGCAGCATACCGATGGAACCGGTCAGCATGGATGCTTCATCCGACAGAATATCACCAAACAGATTGCCGCATACAATCACATCAAACTGACGCGGATTACGAATCAACTGCATGGCAGCGTTATCCACATACATATGTGAGAGTTCAACATCAGAGAATTCACGCTCATGCAGCTCAATCATCACCGTACGCCACAATTCAGATACATCGAGCACATTGGCTTTTTCCACACTGCAGACACGATTGGAACGCAGCCGTGCAGCTTCAAATGCCGTGCGACCAATACGACGAATCTCACTCTCGCTATAGACCATGGTATTATAACCACGACGCTCGCCATCAATCGTTTCAATGCCACGCGGTTGACCAAAATAGATACCACCAACCAGTTCACGTACGACAAGGATATCAACACCATCAATGACTTCAGGCTTCAGGGTTGAGGCATCCAACAGCTGCGAATGCACCTTGGTCGGACGATAGTTGGCAAACAGACCCAAGTCTTCACGAATTCTCAACAATCCAGCTTCAGGACGCAGCGGTTTATCCAGTGCTTCCCATTGCGGCCCCCCGACAGCACCAAGCAACACAGCATCGGATGCATGCGCCAGTTTGCGTGTTGCTTCAGAGTACGGGTCACCATCAGCATCGTATCCGGCCCCACCAATAGTACCCTTCTGCCAACTCGCATCCAGACCAAACGAACGATTCAACACGTCCATCACTTTGACAGCCTCTTTGACAATCTCTGGCCCGATACCATCACCCGGTAACACTGCAATTTTGATAGCCATTCCCTACTCCTTTTTCCCAACTGCAGTTTTCACCGCAGAGAGGAACTCATCCACATCTGTAAATTCACGATACACTGAAGCGAAACGCACATAAGCCACACCATCTAGACGACGCAACTGTTCCATAACAAACTCACCCAAACTACCTGCCACAATTTCCGATTGACCTGTTTCCTGCACCGCTCTAAGCACATCATTCAAACCCTTTTCCAGTTGCTCAGCTGAAACAGGCCTCTTCTCCAGCGCCTTTTGCATACCGCAACGAACTTTTTCCACATTAAAGGATTGCCGTGTTCCATCCTTTTTAATCACCAGAGGCAGACGCAATTCAGCCCGTTCATAGGATGAGAAACGTTTACCGCAGGACTCACATTCTCGCCTACGACGCACAGCATGGCCCTCTTCAACTACGCGGGAATCCACCACGCGCGTATCATCATGGGCACAAAACGGGCAAAACATCAGTTATAAACTCGAACAGTTACAACCAACACTTAACCTTCGTAAACTGGGAACTTGTCGGTCAATGCACGCACTTCTTTGGCAACAGCCTGCTGCACTGATTCATCTTCCGGTGCCTTCAATACACTCAGAATCATTTCACCAATCTGGCGTGATTCAGCCTCTTTCATACCACGTGCTGTAATCACAGAGGCGCCGATACGAATACCGGACGTGACAAACGGAGACTCAGGATCAAACGGGATAGTATTTTTATTGGTTGTGATCGCAGCAGTTTCCAGTGCTTCTTCAGCCTGTTTACCCGTAATGCCTTGCGGGCGCACATCCAAGCGGAACATATGACAGTCGGTACCACCGGACACAATGCGGAAACCACCTTCAGTCAGGGTTGCAGCCATAGCACGGGCATTTAAAACCACCTGTTTCTGATCTGCTTTAAAGCCATCACCCAACGCTTCACCAAAAGCTACCGCTTTAGCAGCAATCACATGCATCAATGGACCACCCTGAATGCCAGGGAAAATACGTGAATTGATCTTTTTAGCCAGATCATCATCGTCAGTCATAATCATACCACCGCGCGGGCCACGCAATGTTTTGTGTGTTGTCGTGGTAATGACATGTGCATGACCTACTGGAGATGGATAAACACCAGCCGCTATCAAACCGGCATAATGCGCCATATCCACCATCAAAATTGCACCAACAGAATCAGCGATCTCACGCATACGGGCGAAATCAATACCGCGTTCATACGCTGATGCTCCACCGATAATCATTTTAGGGCGTTGCACTTCAGCTATTTTTTGCATCACGTCATAATCAATGCGTTCATCATCTTTGCGCACGCCATAGGCAACGATTTCATACAGACGACCTGAAAAGTTTACCGATGAGCCGTGTGTTAAATGACCACCATGTGCCAAATCCATACCCATCACTGTATCACCGGTATTCAGGGCTGCCATGTAAACTGCCATATTAGCCTGCGAACCGGAATGCGGTTGCACATTGACATGTTTCATACCGAACAGTTCACGTGCACGATCTTGGGCCAGACGCTCTACCGCATCGACATGCTCACAACCACCATAATAACGGCGGCCCGGATAGCCTTCGGCATATTTATTGGTCATGATTGAGCCTTGCGCCTCCATCACCGCTTTAGAGACGATATTTTCACTGGCGATAAGTTCAAGTGTATGTTGCTGGCGTCCAAGCTCAGACGCAATAGCTTCCTGAACCGCAGCATCTGCGAGAGGGGCGTTAAAAAAGTCGTTCCGGTCAGACATATAAACTCCTGAAATAATTAAGAAAGCATGGCCAAGTGGCCTAAATACATTTGCATCGCGTCCAACGACACAAATCAAGGATGCGCATTATGTCGAATGATATCGCTCTCGTCATCCATACAATACGATTATCGACTAATCTAACAGTTCAATATCCATCAAACCCACCAGACTGCCATCCGGTTTTGCTTCAAAACCTGAAATTCGTGGCCCGGAAACAGCAATGACTGGATCATACCAGAGTGGAATATATACCATATCAGCCTGCATCTGATGCTGAATTAACGCATACAGACGTTTACGCTCAGACTGTGAAGATGCAGCTGCAGCTGCATCCAACCATGCATCCATCTGCGCACTGCTATAACGCCCTCGGTTAGCACCCTTGGGTGGCCACATCTCAGAATGCAGAATCCAACGGTAAATATCCGGATCAGTAATACCTACCCAGGCCAAAGAAAAGACCTGAAAGTCACCGCGTTTGATACGTGCATAAAACCCGCCCCACTCCAGTGATTCAATGGATACCTTCACACCAACCTCTTGCCACATCGCAGCAATAGCTGTGGCCAGCCTCAAACGGGTTGGATCGGTACTGGTACGGTAGTTAATGGTAAAACGCGTACCATCATCGGCGCGGGGAAAACCTGCCGCATCCAGCAAGTGCTCTGCCTGTTTACGATCAAATGGCAGCTGTGGCAGAGCCGTTGAAGCCCAATGTGTCGGTGTTAATACAGACTCCGCCAATTCAGGCAGGTCGGCAAACAGCGCCTGCTTCAATGTATTGCGATTTAATGCCAGCGCCAAAGCACGCCGCACTCTTACATCCTTCAATGTTTCATCCTGCATATTCAAACCGATATAAGAAAACGTTGTAGATGGTCGGGTCTGAATATGCAGTTTTTGCGCTTTGATATATGCCAACAAATGTGGCGGCAGATCATTTTGCACAAAATCAAGTTCGCCACGGGTCAGTTTAAGGATCCGCGTCACCGGGTCCTTCACAGCAGAAAAACGCATCGTTTCTGCTTTCCCTTCAATATTCTCTTTCAAGTCGGCAATGCGATGCAGTGTAAGTGCACTCTCCGTCCATGATTGCAATGCGAACGCACCACAACCAATCGTCTGATGGGCCTGATGCGGTGCATGCGCAATCGATTCTGGCAACACGCCCAGATTCAAACGGGTCAACAGAGAGGCATCAGCTTTATGCAAACGGATCTGCACCACGCCCTCACCAACAGCACTCACCGATGCAATTGCTGCGAAACTTGCTTTCAAAGGACTGGTTAATTCAGGGTCCAGTACAGCCTCAAGTGTAGCCACCACATCAGCCGCATCCACACTGGAACCATCTGAAAAAAGCACCCCTCTCTGCAAGTAGAAGCGCCACAACAATGGTTCGGGATGATCCCAGGAGAGAGCCAGATCCGGCTGCACATTAAAATTATCATCCAGCTTCAACAGGCCGCGATGCACAAAATCCTGCACACGCGCAGAGGCCGCATCGGTCGCAAAACGGGGATCTAAAGTAATCGGCATCTGTGCCAAACCCACACGTAACACACCCTGCTCTTGCTCTGCGCTCTGACAGCCAAGCAAGAACCCGAATAAGAGCAGCACACACAGACGCATCATCGTTTCATCACTCCTGCTCCCACAAACTCATCGCCTCAACATGACCGGCAAAAGGAAACAGATCAAGTCCTCGCAAAACCTTCAAGCGATAGCCCTGCTGCCTTAAAATAGATCCATCACGCGCCCCCGATGCCACATCGCACGACACCATAATAATCTTCTTCGGCAGCAACTTGCCCATCAAATTACACAGGCGTTTTGCACCGCGACGCGGCGGATCAATAATCAACACATCTGCACCAATGTAGGGCTCATAATCAAATGTTTCGAATAGGTTAGCCACCACAAATTGAGCATTCAGACCAAGTGCTTTGGCATTGCGTGAGGCAGCGCGCACACTGGCTGTATTCAGTTCAGCGCCAACCACTTCTGCACCAGTCGCAGCAGCCAATGGCAACGACAAATTGCCAATACCACAAAACAGATCTGCGATCCTATGTGCAGGCCCTGCCCATTCCTGAATCTGACGAATCAGAATCCTGTTCCCCTCTCGCTGGCCTTGTACAAAGTCATCAGGACCTACAGTCAGATGAACCAACTGCTTGGCTGCGGGAAGGATATCGTGAAAATAGTGCACCGGCTTTTGCAATGGCCGGGTAATATGTTTTTCATCACGCCACCACCACTGCAATTGCAACCCGTCAACCTCACTGATGGCAATAGCCTCCGGGCTTTGATCACTCTCCAAAATAAGATGTATACCATCATCAAGCTGAACAGCCTGCACACTGGCAACGCCGTCCAGATTAACCTGCTGCTCAATCAACAGACGGATCGCATTCAACGCTTCAGTGACCACCATGCAGCTCTGATGACGCACTACCTGATGACTAGCCGGAGCATAAAAACCTAGAAAACATCCCTGTTCATCCCGGCCAACAAACCAGCGCACACGCCTGCGAAAATATTTATCTGCAACTGCTGCAGGTATTGATTGCGTGTCTGAATCCGCCAAGGCCTTGAATGCATTCCACACCCAGTCTGATTTCAAACGGGCCTGATCTACACTGGAAATATATTGTAAAGCACAGCCACCACATGTTGCAGCCACGGCACAGGAGGCTTTCACACGCTGATCAGATATTTCAATGACAGACTCAATCTCACCGCGCAATACACCACGGCGTTTACCCTGTATCTTCACTTCCAGCACATCACCCGGCACACCATTGAGCACCAACAGCGAATCCCCATCCACGCGAAGCAGAGCCTCTCCACCGGGCAGTAGCTTCTCTACTCTACCCACACATGTCTCTACACTGTTCATACGTTTTTCAGCCCTAACGCTTCGTATAATAGATAGTCACCACTTTTTCCTTTCAATTGCGTTTTTACCACTTGTCCAATCTCAACCTGTTCATCAAAGTTCTGTTTCAAATAGCAATTCACACGTTCCAGGGCCTCTTCCATTTGTAATGCAGCAGTAACTGCATGCATACACATCTTGCCAGTATCCTGCATATGCGGAATGTCATGTTTAAGCGAAATTTCCAATAGCGACAGCTCTAAATCGCGCTCCTCAATTTCAGCTTCATTTTCAAAACTGATCTTTGCCATCAGAGACTATCCAGATGATCAAACTGTGTTAAACAACTTGGCTTTTGGGCTTCAATGCCTGTCGACTGCACCAACAGCTTAAACACTTCCCCCATGCCAAACGGCATCAACATACGTTTAGCATGCGCCAACAGGTGCATACTCACCGCATCATTCTGTGCTGCCAAGGATTGAATCAGCGATTGTACAGATGGCGACTGCGCCAACCAACCGCCTTGCGACATCCATAACAGGGGCTCTAAATCACATTCGCGCCCGATTTTAACCAGCGCACTGAAATCGACATGGGCAGTAATATCACGACTGCCGGGTAACATAAGCACCTCTTCTGTCGCTGTTTGTCCAATATGTGCCAGCAGTGTGCCTTCAATGCGAGCCTGCCGATAATATTCCTGATGTGAATAACCATAATCAACGGTAAACAGAAAACCACTTTTTATAATACGGGATAACTGCTTCTGCCATCCGGCCAAGGCAGGGTTCCACTCACTTTTGTAACTGTCAGGCCACTCTTTCATCAATGCAGGGGAGATTTCAGGTGCTTGCTGCATAGGCTGATCAGCATCAGACCAACAGAATTCATCACCGTCCATAGCGACAGAACGCTCATAAAAAGTACCATTTTTATGATGAAAACAGGATACAGGAAAAGCATCCGGCAACTCGTTACTATAATAGATCACATGTTCAGCAGCTTCAATCTCATCCAGAGATGCCACCAATCGCACATCCATATGACGCTCAGAATAGAGTTCAGACTGCCGCTCTCTGAGCTGGGCACAGTGCTCGACTGAAATCACATTTTTAGGAGCAGACATCGAGAATTGAACAAGGATCTCAAGCAAAGCAGCCAGCTGTTGGCCGGAACCAGAGCCCTGTTCAATCAGGGTCCATGCATCCGGCTCTCCCATCTGCTGCCAGGCATCAAACACCAGATCAGCCATGGCCAGAGACAACCACGGCCCTAACTCGGAAGCAGTAACGAAGTCTCCCTTCTCTCCAAACACCGTTTTGGTATCATAATAACCCATGCCCGGCTCATACAGCGCAGCCTGCATAAACTGTTCAAAAGGGAGTGATCCGCCAGCTCTGTTTATACGTTGGCGAATGATATCTGTTAATCTGTTTTCTGTTGACATGGTTGACGCTTTTCTCCCCTCGAACTAACGTATCGACTATACAAACCAACAAACGAGGAAAACATATGTCTTCAGATTTAATTATTCATGTTAGCGACGAAAGTTTTGATGCCGATGTATTAAAAGCTTCCGGTCCTGTTGTTGTTGATTTTTGGGCCCCCTGGTGCGGCCCTTGCAAACAAATCGCGCCAATTCTGGACGAAGTAGCAGGCGAGAAGCAAGGCAAAGTCACTATTGCCAAAATCAACATCGACGATAATCCAAATACTCCGGGTAAATATGGCGTGCGTGGCATCCCTACGCTCATGCTATTTAACAATGGTAATGTACAGGGAACCAAAGTCGGTGCCGTCAACAAAGCCAAACTGTCCGAGTTCATCGACGAACATTTAGACTAAACATTTCATGATCTTTTAAGGAGGCAGGGTTAACCCCCTGCCTTTTTTATATTCACAAAACAATCACTGCTCGATGGTGATTCGGGTCATCCGTGACCCTCACCCTGCGGGCGGCCTCAAGTCCGTCCAAATCTACAATCCTGTAGATTTGTGAATCAGGGTCATCCGTGACCCCCAATCTTTTATAGTATTCGCCCCATAGGTTATATCAATGACCTTCATGTTTTTTGTGTTTGTTGGTGTTTCCTGGTATATGTGTTCTTCTTTGTCCGTCCCGATTATATGCGTTTGACCTTTTGCTTTTTTTTTTTTTCAAGCAGAAGACGGCATACGCGATTCGCCTTAGTCTCGTGG
>CAYZJL010000005.1:0-25260 GCA_964478615.1 uncultured Zetaproteobacteria bacterium | reverse complement strand
GCCTATATCTTTTAAGTATGCATTTTTTCCGGAAGGCATTTTAATTTGCAGCCATGCATTATCTTCTGGGGAGCGTTGTAAGTTAAGCCCCACCCCACGTTTGTAGCGGCCTACCCTTTCACTCTTGATAGAGGGTTTAGCACGAATATAGTTATAACCTGCATAATTAAATCGAGCTCTTCTTTTTACATGTTTTGATCGCTTTGATATCACTTCAAGCAATGTTTTCTCAACCGTTTCTTCACGCATAACACCGGCCATATTTTTCACCTTAACATATAGCGTGGTAAGTTTTTTGGTCTGCTTCGACAGTGTAAGCAGGCCCTCTAAACCACCACTTCTAAAACTTATGAGATAACCATCCTGCTGAAATTCAATGATATCCGCAGAGAAGTCAGTTGCTCTTAAGCCCTGCTGCACAGAAGCCATGGCAGCATTCATACTGACAGGCAAACTGGCCTCCACACCTTTAAAGTTATCCACTACAAACTCTGTTACTGCACCGCCAACAGCGACTGCTCCGGTACAGCCTGACAGTAGAAGTGACATGGCACTGGCTATCATGAATCGTTTCAACATTTCACCACCCTAGAGACGCTGGCGGATTAAAACATGATCTCTCATAAATTCCTAGACAGCCCTTATACGACGACCAAAAATAGGGCGTTTCGTTGGCTATAAACTGTTTGGAAAATGCCCATGTTGTTGTTCACGCGCCCATGATTAGAGTTACGCTGTGATTATAATCTCTATTGAAAAACAGATGCTCTACCACCATCGAAAAACCGGTGTCTGTTACGCCTACCCCGTTTCAACTGCCAGCAATGGCGCAGGGAATCGCAGTGGCAGCTTTCAAACCCCTTTGGGCAAACACCGCATTAGTGATAAACTCGGTGCAGAGATGCCTATATTTACTGCATTCAAAGCTCGCACGCCCTTTTGCATCTACGATCCGGAGACAGATAACCCTGATCGCGACTGGATTCTTTCGCGCATCCTATGGCTGAGCGGCTGTGAGACTGGTAAAAACAGACGAGGCCAAGTTGATAGCCATGCACGCTATATTTATATCCATGGCACACACGAAGAGGAAGAAATCGGCAAACCCGCTTCGCATGGCTGTATTCGCATGCGCAATAACGATATCATTGAGCTCTTTGATCATGTTGAGCCTGGCGAACGTGTTCGTATTTGCGAGTAGACTTTAGATAAACGTATTCGTGGAGGCCAGTACCTTACAATCATCTCCAATCCTAATTATCTACCAGAATTCTGCGGATAAACTTGCGCAGATGGACTGGCAACGTAATATGCCCGCAACAAACTATCAGGCACAATATTGCAGGTGAACAATAGATGAGCAAAATACAAGCGCTACCGGGTGTCTTCCCACTACATGAAGACCGTAACTATATATCAGAAAGTGAATGGGTCATTTTCAAACTGCTTTGCAAACCCGTTGACTCATTCAGTAATGAAAAAGCCGAAGCGCTATCCATTGCAACAGGTAATCAGGTCACTGTAGCACGTTGTGATGAACTCATACGCACGGTACGTATTGCACAACTTGATGGCTTGGGGAGCTGGATTTCACGCCTGTTTGCAGAAGCTGGATTTAACGACACTGACGTGCGCAACCGGGATGCTGATGAAATTATTGACGGGGTAAACAGGAAAGTCAGATACCCTATCTGCAACGAAGCTACTGCCCGTGCTTTGCATAAGTTACAACTTGAGTGGAAAGGCGCTGCTGCCTCTGCCATTGATGACACTGGCGTAAAGGAAGATCAATCATGAGTGAACGCATATTGGTAACAGGTGGCGCTGGTTATATCGGATCAAATATTGCTGCGGCTCTAAGCAAACGCCCCGGCACCGATGTGCTTGTCGTTGATGATTTTTCATCGGGAGATTGGCGCAATCTGATTCATGTCGATTGTGAAGTGCGCGCCACAGACTGTGATGATCCGACCCTGCTTGAGGAGATTGCCGACGGTGCTTTCTCAGCCATTTTTCATGAAGCTGCCATCACCGACACCACCATCATGGATCAGCGCCTGATGATTGAAGCCAACACCAATGCTTTTGCCGATATCCTTGAAGCCAGCCATGCATCGGCAACACGTGTTGTCTACGCCTCTTCTGCTGGCACATATGGTAACTCATCAGCTCCCAACAAAGTTGGCAGCGGTGAAGAACCGGAAAACATCTACGGCTTCTCCAAACTCGCCATGGATCGTGTTGCTTATCGCTGGCATGACCGCCACGCATCCAACATTATCGGCTTGCGCTATTTCAATGTGTATGGCCCCGGTGAAACCCATAAGAATGAAAAAAGCGGCAATAAAACAGCATCCATGATGTTACAGCTATATGAACAGATAAAAGCAGGCAAACAACCACGCCTGTTCAAATATGGCGAACAGAAACGTGATTTTGTATATATCCGTGATGTTGTTGCAGCCAACCTGGCGGCTCTGGATACGCCCAGATCCGGTGTATGCAATGTTGGCTCAGGGCAAGCACGCTCATACAACGATATTGTAAACACACTATCCCAAGCACTTGAAATAAAACTTGAAATTGAATACTTCGACAATCCTTTTGCATTTTTCCAGAACCACACCGAAGCTGATCTGTCGGACACCCAATCCCTGTTACAATGGCAACCTGCATGGACGCTGGAAAAAGGCATCTTTGATTACATCTCTTTATTAGAAAAAGGCCATCGGGGCCCGGCGGAGACAGCTTGATGCCCACAATCATACTAGCCACTGCAATATCGACGGTTTTATTGCTCACCGCTTGCCTGCACGAACCTATACATCAGGGCAATCGACTTGATGGTAATAACATTTACCTCATCACAGAGGGTAATACCAAATTCAGCATTGAACAGAAACTTGGTTCACCCAGCCTTAATAATACTTTACACCCTAACCGTGTAACCTATTACGAAGAATTCGAAGATGAAGAAAGCGGAAAATTGCTCTGGCGTAGTATTGAAATTGAATACGATGATGCATTGCGCGCTACAAAAATCACCCGCACAGGATTTGAAGAGAAGAAAGAAGAATAGCCTTTTGCTATATTCATCAAGCGCATTATGATTGGCACAATATTCTGGCGTTGTTGACATCAACAAACTAGATTATAAAATACCAGGCTTTCGCATTACTTTATAGGAGGATAGGTCATTTCACTTCAACAGAAACTTGAACAACTTCAAGAAGAAATGAATCTTATTTTCATCGTCATCGCCAATGATGAAGGACTGATTATGGCCGAAGTTGGTGAAGCCCCCGGAGAAGACTTCGCTCCTTACTCGGCAACGGTGATCGAAACAGCACGCAAAATGTCCCAGACAGGAGAGCTCGGTGATCCCATCTGCAGCGCTCTTGTATTGAAAAAAGGACGTATGCTTATTATGGCTGAAGCCAACATCGGTGGTGATTCTATTTACCTCTCTATTTTGTGTCGTAAAGTACCGGCTGGTGTACAAAACTTAATCAAACGTATTGTCGACTGTATGTCTGAAACGTTACTAGGGAGTCATTAAATGGCTAACCAATATAGAGAAGCCTGTCGTCAGGAACTTGAAAAACTTGTTTCAAGAGAACCTGATCTGGATGCTGCACTATTGTGCAGCGTTGATGGCCTACCCGTTGCGTTTGCTTCCAAGCATGAGATGGAAACAGATTCAATGTCAGCCATGTGTTCATCAATGCTATCGTTAGGCGATGCCCTCTCCATTCAGGGCGGTGATGAGGGGTGTATTCAGGTTGTTACGCAATCCAGAGGAAACACCTTCGCCCTTATTCATGCTGGAGATGAACTGCTACTTGCTCTGATGGGTAACAGGTCACTCAAGCTCGGTATGCTGCTGGGTCATGCGCGCAAAGAAGTAGAGATCATTATTGAACTCATGGCTAAATCCAACGCACAAGATAAAAAAGAAAAATCAGCTCGCCTCTTTAAAAACAAAGAGCCTGCTCTGTTGGAAGAGCTGGTAAACCGTGTCGTTCAAGAGGCACAGAATAAACAGTAACAGGTAGAGATGTTGCAACGTATCTTCCACACGATGCTCAGCTCCCGATAGAATTGAGAGGGGAACTAACATGAAATCACTAGTTTTTCTTCGTCGTATGATCATCAGCCAGCAACCTGCTCGCGTTGATTATAGCGTGGGTAACCAGACGAAGAGTATATATTATGACCGGTCAGGCTTTGCCGGCACCCCTATCGACGTGGCGCAAGCGTTGAGGGATATTTTTAAATCCCAGTCAGTAACTGTTGCCAATGATCCCGACCTTAGCAAAGCCGGAAAATTGCGGATTTTTGCACCGCAGGCAATCTCATCAGCATTGGCCGGTTATAAATTTGATGCTGAAACGCGAGCTGTACTTCTCAGCTTCACCATGCGCTTGCCTCCGCTGATGGTTCGGCTTTTCCCCATGAACCGCTATGCCTTTCAGGACAATGCATCATACATGAAAATGCATATGCAATTTCAGCATAATGGCATATTCCGTATGCAGCACTATATCTCTCAGGCAGATAATTCTCTTGATGAAATCGTAAGGTTGAGAGTCATGATGGCAACATACATTTTGGGGCTTATTGCCCCCCTCTCCAAGCAGAGCGAGAGGAGCCATAACGCCACCCAACGCGTCTATGGCAACAAGACACAGGCAACACCTTCGGCGAGAGGCAAAAAAGTCGGTCTCCTTAGCAAAATCATCATGCGCATCAGGGGGCTATAATGGAAGAATCCAAACAGATCGTTAAACTTGTCATCACGGGTCCAGTGAATGCCGGTAAAACCACGATGGTACAAAACCTCAGTGATTCACAAGTTGCCGCAACCGATGTAGCCGCGACGGATCACGTCTCCCAGCTCAAAAGCATGACTACGGTTGGTCTTGATTTTGGCATACTAAAAATTGATGAAACACTTGAACTGCATCTGTTCGGCACACCCGGTCAGTCACGTTTTAATTTCATGTGGAATATCCTCTCCAAGGGCGCAATTGGAGCGATCTTCCTGGTAGACAGTACGTCTGATGATTCACTCGTTGAAATGACAAAAATGTTTGAATATTTCCAGAAGAATGTTGATCTTCCAGTTGTTGTCGGTGCTACCAAACAGGATATGGAAGGTGCTAAAAGTATCGAAGAGCTTAAAAACCTGCTTAATCTGGGCGACACCATGATCATTCCAGTCGATGCCCGTAAAAAAGAGGAAAGCAAGATTCTGGCGCTGACACTATTGGGCAACGCCCTGGTTGATGCACAGGAAGAAGATGATGAATATGAAGACGCGGACTACGAAGATCTTTTTTAAACCCTAGTGCTCTTTCTCCGCAACTGCATGACACGCTATCATCACACAACTGACAAGGCTCTCGGCTTGGCACGCGTTCTATGTGTGCTTGGCGGAGCACTTCTGTTATCAAGCTGTGCTGCTCAAAAAAAACAGACTGTCGATGTGCAAAACGAACAAACGCATACAGCCTTGGTGTTTACTGAGCTTTCTGTGCCCGCGCAAGCAGACGAGCGTGAAGCATTACCACAGGCGCTTCCGGAGCCAATCCCACAGCCTGTAGATCCTCTACTTGCAGGCATTAACCCTGAAGATATTGAGATGGCTAAGAGACAGGCCAAACGCAACTATGCGATGAGCTGGAAAACCATTGGTATGCGTTCCCGTTATGTACGAAAAAGAGTGTTAAACACACTTGAAGCACTGCAGGCCCCTCTCTCTCTGCAAGTTCTTCCAGCCGTAGAATCCACCTATGATCCTTATGCACTCTCTCCGGCTGGTGCGCTTGGTCTATGGCAATTAATGCCACGCACAGCGCACGTGCTTGGTGTCCGTTCTGAAAAAGAGAAAAACGGTCGTAGAAACATTAACGATGCCACTTCTGCAGCCGTGCGTTATTTACAAAACATGCATCAACGTTTCAACAGCTGGCCGCTGGCTATTGCAGCATACAATATGGGGCCATATGCAGTAGAGAAGCGTTTGAGAAAAAAAGCATGGAACGTTGCTGATGGCCTTGAAAACATGCCTATCCCGGCCAGTACACGCGCCTATGTTCAACACGTGATTGGTTTAACTGCGCTGCTACAGGATGAGATCTTTGATTTCCCTGAACCTGTTGAGACACGCCCTTTAACGATACAAAACCCTGTTGATATTGAGCGTTTGGCGCAAATCAGCGGCATGGCAAAAGATGAAATTTTTCGCTTTAACCCATGCCTGAATCAGGCCCAGCACCTGCATAACACAATCACGATTCATGTGCCTCTGTCCATGTTTGCAGCGATGCAAGCAAACATAAGCAAGGCTGGTCCAACCTATGTCAATCAGACCATCAAAGATGGTGATAACCTTTGGGATCTTGCCCGCAGCCACAACACATCTGTCAAAATCCTGAAAGATTTGAACAAAAACATGGGTAAATATCTGCGCATTGGTCAACGTTTGAAAGTGCCGGCCAACAGATTAGCCCAGGCTGTTGCTGATCAGAATCCTCTCTTATTGGGCGGCCATCGTATTCGCTACAAAGTGCGCAATGGTGACTCTCTCTGGCTGATCGCCAATCAATTCGGCACCAGCCCCAAAGCGATTGCCCGCTCCAATCAAATTTCATTGAATCATGTTATTCGCGCCGGAGATATCTTATGGGTTTTCGCCAAGGTTCGTCCAAGCTGAATCTACTTCAATGCCTCAGCCTCATCGCCATCATTTTACTGACCGGTTGCTCAGAACCTGAGCAGAGCAGTGTTCCTGCTTATGAGCATGCCTCAAACAGACCTGCTTCGGGTGATAGATTAGTCAATGCCAGCATTGGTGATGCCAGTAATCTTATCCCCATGATCGCAGGTGATGCATCCAGCCATGCCATCGCAGGCCAACTCTACCTATCACTGCTCAAATACGACAAAGAGCTTAACCTGACCGGCCAGCTGGCCAAATCATGGAATATTTCTACTGATAACAAAACGATCACTTTTCATCTGCGCTCAGGCCTGAGCTGGAGCGATGGCAAAATATTTACATCCGAGGACTGCGCTTTCACGCTGGATTTAATACAAGATGAACATACACAAAGTGCATACAAGGCTGATTATGCACTGGTCAGCAGTTTTGAAACACCCAACCCGCTCACCTTTATCGTACATTATCGCGAACCATTCTCTCCAGCGCTGTCATCATGGTCATCACTGGCCATATTGCCAAAACACATATTTAACGGCGTCGATATCATGAATACCAAACTGTCACGTGCGCCCAAAGCCACCATTGGCCCTTATCAATTAGCAGCATGGCAATCACAACAAACGATCCTGATGCGCGCTAACCCAACTTATTTCGATGGGCCTGTATGGATTTCCGAACGCCTCACTCGCATCATCCCTGATCGGGCTACTCAGTTTCTTGAACTTACGGCAGGAAAGCTCGATTCAGTCAGCTTAAGCCCGATTCAATATTCACGCCTATTTGATACCAAGGCGGTACTGAAAAATAATTACAATCGTTACAAATATCTCGATTTTGTGTATACCTATTTAGGCTTTAACCTTAAAAGGGAACCTTTCAATGATATCAACGTCCGTGAAGCCATCGCCTATGCCATCGACAGACAGGAGATTCTCGATGGTGTACAGCTTGGCTTGGGTCAAACCATTGCCAGCCCTTATAAACCCGGCACCTTCTGGGTAAATCAAACACTTAAGCCACGCAGCTATGACCCTGCCAAAGCCAAAAGCATGTTGGCCAAATCCGGTTGGATAGATTCAGATGATGATGGCATTCTGGATAAAAATGACACTCCCCTCTCCTTCACTATTTTAACCAACAATGGTAATAAACAACGTGCCGATGCAGCCACCATCATGCAACATCGACTCAAGAAAATAGGCGTTGATGTGCATATCAGGCTGGTAGAGTGGTCTGCTTTTATCGAAAACTTCATCAACAATCGTAATTTCGATGCGGTCATTCTCGGCTGGTCCTTATCTCCTGATCCTGATCAATTCACCATCTGGCACTCATCTCAAACAGGCCCGCGCCAATTCAATTTTCTTTCGTACAAGAATAGCAAGGTAGATGCAGCACTGGATGCCGCACGCCGCACATTTGATCGTCAGGAGCGTAAACAACAATACGACATCATGCAGCAGGAAATTTTTAACGATGTACCGATGGTATTCCTGTTTGCGCCCTACTCCCTACCTGTCATGCATAAGCGCTTTCATGGCATCAAGCCGGCCCCTGCCGGTATCGGTTACAATAGTGAACACTGGTATGCTCCGGCGGAATTGCAGAAGTATAAAACAACATCAATCACCCCCTGATTCAGGACATATCAGCACACACATTCCAGAGTTTTCATTTTCACATGCTTAAAATCTTTTCACCGCAGAGTATGCAGCAGGTCGCAAAGTAAAGGTAATAAACAAGATATTTTATGCGATTGCCCAGCCTACTTTCCCTGACTGTTTAGGTGGTAATTCCAAATCCACCACCACCGGGGGTTTCAATGCGGATCATATCACCTGCTTTTAATTGCCATGATCCTTTGGCCGCCAGATCCTGCCACTCACCAGCTCGGCATAAGCGATTACGCCCTCTGGCTCCTGAATCTCCACCAGACAAACCATATGGCGCGCTTCTCCGCCGTTCGGACAACAGTGAGACTGAACAATCAGAGCGCACGAGCCATTCACGAATCATACCATTTCCACCAGTAAACAGCCCAGCCCCGCCTGAACCACGGCGCACAGCATATTCCCGCACCTGAAGTGGATAATGCATTTCCAACACTTCAATGGATGAATTTTTGGTATTGGTCATATGACATTGCACGGCAGACAGACCATTCCCCTTGGCATGCGCACCCATGCCACCGGCCAGTGTTTCATAATACAACCACTCTTCCGACAAACCAGCTGAGATCTGTTGGCCACCAAAAATGACATTATTCATGGTGCCCTGTGCAGCGGCAGGAATGCGTTCAGGGATCGCTTGTGCCAATGCTCCCAGCACCACATCAACGATGCGCTGACTGGTTTCCACATTACCAGCCGCCACGGCAGCACCATCTGTTGCATGCAGCAAACAGCCCTCAGGAACCACGATCTGAATCGGATGAAATACAGCTGATGTTTGCGGTGTATGGGCTGGCATCAAACAGCGAAACACATACAACACACTGGCGGCGGTAACAGCCATCGGACAATTCACTGGGCCACTGGTTTTCGCGGCGCTACCACTGAAATCAACCGTGGCTGAATCCCCTGCTATGGTGATGGAAACCCGAATAGGTAGCGGCCCCGAATCACAACCATCATCTTCCAGCGCATCTTCAAACAGATACTCACCATCAGGAATATCATGGATAGCACTGTGCCCATAGGCCTCGGAGGCAGCCATCAAGGCGTTAATTTTTCCATGCAGATCAGCAACGGGAAACTCGCCCAAACGCCGGCCACCAACGATACAAGCAGCTTTCTGTGCTGACAGATCCCCCAGACGCTCTTCCGGTGCCCTCACGCGTTGACGAAAGCGCTCTGCCAACGCGGCATGCTCAACACCTGCTTCAAACCAGTAACTGGGAGAGATAATCAAACCCTCATCCTCTAAATGCGTTTCAACACCCATCGAACCGGGTGACTTGCCGCCAATATCAGCGTGATGCGCACGCGTGGCAGAAAAAGCAAACAGTTCAGAGCCATCATCTGTATCCAAAAACAGAGGCATCACCACCGTGATATCGGGCAGATGGGTGCCACCCAAAGCGGGATCATTGAACACCACCACATCACCAGGCTGCCAGTCAAAGGCCCCCACTACATCGGCCATGGCAAACGCCATGGAGCCCAAATGCACCGGAATATGTGCCGCCTGTGCAATAAGCTGCCCAACATGATCAAACAGCGCACAGGAAAAGTCTTCGCGATCACGAATATTGGGGGAGATTGCACTGCGTTTGAGTACCGCCCCCATCTCTTCACAGATGGCCGACAGCCGATGGGCAAACAGACTTATTTGAACAGCACTATTCACCAACACCCCCTGTTGGTGCGATTTCTTTAGCGATGACCCGACTGAGCTCTTCAATCGCAAAGGGTTTACTGAGCAGCGCTTCCTCGGCCATGCCTTGCAGCAGATGTTGATCGTAACCAGAAGCAAAGATGATTTTGGCTTCTGGATGATTTTCCCTGATCATGCGCGCCGCCACATCACCACCCATCACAGGCATCACAACATCAAAAATGCACAGGTCAATCGCCTCAGCGTGAGCCTGGAATATATCGACTGCCTGCTGACCATCTGTTGCTGTCATCACCCGATAACCCAGCACTTCCAATACCTTTTTACCCGTCTTAATAATGTGTTGCTCATCATCCACCAGCAGAATCATCTCGCCATGACCATAGACCAGCTCGCCCTGTTGCAGCGATCTGTCCGTTTGCGCTACCGGCTCCAGCAAGGGCAGGTACACATGGAAGGTTGAGCCTTCGCCTTCAACGCTCTCGACTTCGACAAAGCCATGATGAGTTTTGACCGCGCCATACACCATGGCCAGACCCAGACCTGTGCCCTTGCCAACCTCCTTGGTGGTAAAGAACGGTTCAAACAGATGAACCAACTGCTGCTCGGAAATGCCGCAGCCATTATCCTGCACACTCAGGTGCGCATACAAATCAGAGGTGAAATAGGCATGCGATTCAAGAAATTCGTCACTGGCGCGCCACGCTTCAAGCCTAATAGTGATGCGGGGACCAGCCACCTTTTCAACTGCATCACGGGCATTGGTCATCAGATTCATCAACACCTGATGCAGCAATGTGTGATCACCAGTCACGCGCAATGAATCACGACAGATATCCTGATCAATGGCGATATTCTCCGGCACCGATGCACGCATCAGCTTTAACGATTCCTTGATATAAGGCACCAGCGGCATCGATTTCATGCTGACCATATCCTTGCGGGCAAAGGTCAGCAGTTGCTGAATCATTGCGGCAGCACGAAAACAAAGGTGTTCAATATTCACCAGATTCTGATGCACATCCGGCATCGTCTGACTCTTATGTTTGGCCAGAAATACATTACCGGTCATCCCGGCCAGCATATTATTGAAATCATGCGCAATGCCGCCAACCAGCGTGCCGATGGCCTCCATTTTCTGGGCCTGATGAAACTGATGCTCCAAATCCTCAATACGGGTGAGATCAGACTGGATACCGACAAAATGTGTGGCATCTCCGCTTTCATCAACAATAGGTGAAATGGTCAAGGTGGTCGGATAGAAACTGCCATCCTTTTTCCGGTCGATAAGTTTGCTCTGCCAGATATGGCCGTTCAAAATCTGCTCCCACATGGTTTCATAAAAGGCCACATCCTGGTGGCCACTATTGAGTATGCGGGGTGTCTGGCCGATAGCATCTTCGGCGCTGTATCCGGTGATTTTCGTAAAAGCCGGATTCACATATTCAATGATCCCTTCTCTGTCGGTAATGATAATGGATTCGCCCGCCTGCTCTATAGCAGTAGAGAGTTTGCGCAGGTGTTTTTCCGCCGCCCTGAGTTTAGTGACATCACGGCCACAGCCGACCACGCCAATCGCCTCGCCATTGGCATCCAGCATCGGCGCTTTGTAAACATCAAGACAGAGGAATTTGCCGCGCACATTGCCAAATTCATCAAACTGCCCAGGCTTGCCACTGGTCAATGTTATCGCATCCGAATCCCGACACATCTCACCAAAGCTGTGCCACTGCGGGTCATCAGCATGTTCAGCGCGCTCCCTGTCGGCAAAAAACATATCCGTTTTGCCAATCGGTTCATCGGTATCGCTGGCATGCAGCAGGTTGTCGCACAACGCCTTGTTGGTAAAGATATAACGATTATCCAGATCCTTGGCCCAGATCATATCGGGCAGGTTGTCGCACATGCGTCTGAGCATCGCATACAGTGCTTGATACTCCGATTCTTTGCATTGCAGTTGTTCTGTCGCCTGCTGGCGTCCAAACTCGGACTTTTTGGTTGCCGTGACATCCATGCAGGAGCCGATGATTTCTACAGGTTGGCCATCGCTATCGCGTTGCAGGCGGGGAGAATCCTGAATCCAGACATATTCCCCTGAACGGGTGGCAAAGCGGAATGCATAATCGGCTTCACCCGTTTCAAACAGTTGCTTAATCGATCTCTTGACCAGTAGCATGTCATCCGGATGCACATACTCAAGCCACCAGTTCAGATTGCCAAACAGCTCTTTATCGTAACCGAACAAGGTTGTGAATACCGGACTGACATAGGCATTGATGAATTGCTCGCGCGATGCATCCCACACATGGCGATAGAGGATAGCCGGCGAAACGCCGATGATACGCTCCATCTCCGCTTTTTCAGCCAGCAACTTTTGCTTCTCCGTCAGAGTTTGTTGCATACGAACACCCCCTTTACGAATGAAATGAATAGTAAGCCTACCCAGCATCCCCTCGAAACTCCAGCCGTTTGATTACGGCCCTGACGCGGGCTAAAGCCTAAAATGAAAAGAAACGATCTAAGCCATGATTCTTTTTCAAATCCTTGTTCTGTTTTCCAGCAACAGGTGGCCATGCCTGGATACCTGCATCTGCCAGCCTCTGGCCAGCCACAAGGTGGCAATATCTTCCAATATCAGCAGCGGGCCTTGATAGGTCGGGCCGGGCTTTAAATCATCCCGCCAAACATGGGCGATACACCCTTCGCCATACACCTCAGAGTAAGCAGTGGGCTGAGCTGGTTGATCTGTTGCAACAAGCTCAGGCAGCTCAGGCATGGGCCGATCTACACATGCACTTAAACGAACAGTCATCATCTCCACATCCCGGTTCAGCTTATGGCCGTAAGCTTGCACATGCGCATCTTCAAAACGCTGTTTTAATTGCTCCAGGTCATCACTCCAGGCAATGGTCAGGTGAAAGCCCTGACCAAGATAACGCATATCCACATGGCGTTCAAACGTAAGCGCTAAACCCTGCATCTGGTTTACTGCTTCTCTCTGCATCTGCATAAACAAGCGCTGCACCTCATCCGCTGTATTGGCATCATGCAAAGCCAGACGCTTGCTGCGTGAAAATTCACTCTGCTGTTTACCCAATAACATGCCAAGGGCTGAAAATGCACCGCTTGCCACGGGTATGATCACCTTAGACATGGACAGTTTCTCAGCCAAGGCACAGGCATGCAAGCCACCCGCACCACCAAAACAGAGCAACGAAAAGTCAGCAGGGTCATATCCGCGCTGTACTGATGCCACGCGCAAGGCCCCCGCCATATGCTCTTCGGCAATATCGATCACGGCGCTGGCCGCCTCTTCTGCACTCAAACCCAGCTTCTCCCCATACTGTGCAAATGCCGCATAAGCCGCGTCACGATCCAAACGGATGGAGCCAGCTAAACTGGCATCAACTGGTATGCGGCCCAATAACAGATTGGCATCGGTGACGGCTGGTTTTTCACCACCCAAGCCATAACAGACAGGCCCCGGGCGGGCACCGGCAGATTCAGGGCCAACTTGCGGCAGACCAGCCTCATCCAGCCAGGCCACTGACCCACCACCTGCACCAATGGTATGAATATCCAACATCGGCAGCGAGACCGGCATACCGGCAATTTCACCCTCCGTGGTTTTACTGGCCCGGCCCTGAATCAACGCGACATCGGTACTCGTACCGCCCATATCAAAGGTGAGTAGCTGCTCTTCAGCCAGCTGCTCTCCAATCGCCTGTGCAGCTACCAAACCACCGGCTGGACCAGACAACACCAACCGTACCGCCTGCTGCCCGGCCAGTTCAGCCTGCATCACTCCACCGGCAGAGTGCATAACATAGAGATGTTTCGCCCCCAAGCTTATCTCTAAACGTTTCAAATAACGTTGCACCAGAGGCCCTACATAAGCATTGAGAAAGGTTGTGGCTGCCCGCTCATATTCACGATATTCAGAAAGCACCTGATGCGAGAGCGAAACAAACAGGTCCTCGCAATAAATATGCTCTAAGGCTTTCTCTACAGCGCGTTCATGGGCCGGATTGAGGAAAGAGAACAACAGACAGACCGCCACAGCCTCATAACCACCTGCTGCAACACGTTCTATCACGCGTTTTAAATCACCATCATCTAAAACTGATTGCTCATCACTATCCGCATTGATACGGCCTGTAATGCCAATGCAATCATCCTGCTCAACAATTGGTACGATTGCATCGGGGCAGAGCTGATACAGTTCCGGGCGCGTTTGGCGACCAATGGTGAGTAGATCCTCTAAACCCTGATGCGTAACAAACAGCGTATGCACACCTTTGCGCTCCAATATCGCATTGGTAGCAACCGTTGATCCATGCACCACATGCAATTGCGAAGCATCAAGGCCAAGTTCCTCAATACCCTGCTCGATAGCCCGGGAAGGGTCAGCCGGGGTTGAAAGCACTTTATGAAAGCGCATACCTGCTGAATCGAAGTAGACAAAATCAGTAAACGTTCCGCCTGTATCCACACCTAAAAACATGGCAGCATTGTAGCCTCTGCAGGTGGTGTCTACTAACCTCAGTTATTGCAGAGGCCAAAACAGACTGTGATTCAGCTCACTGTTTATATTGTTCCTTGCAATAATGTGCCCCACTACACAATACCGATTTTGGAGTCGCCAATGAAACCAAGCCTATCCGCATCCATATTTACCGCCCTTTTAGCCTGTTCAAGTCCGGCTCTGGCAGATGAGACTGTCGCCATCAAAGCCGGCTATATGCTGTTATCAGCTTCAGGGACATTTGGTGCAACGGTAAACAATATCGGAACCAATATCGATACAGAAAGCGATCTGAATTTCGGTAACAGCACCCAGGCAACGGGTGAAATCACCCTTAATCTGGGCGACAATCTATTCTCTTTCGGTTTCATCCCGCTCAATTTTAGTGGCGCAAGCACATTGACACGTAACATCACCTACAACGGCCTCACCTATACAGCAGGCAGCGCGCTTCAAAGTGAACTTAAAGCGGATATTCTTGATTTCTCATACGCCTATTACCTGTTGAACATGGATGATCTGCCATCACGTCTGCAGATTGCTTTTGAAACATCGGTCAAAACGGTAAACATTAAAACCAATATCTCCAGTGCTGGTGTTACATCCAATAAAAGCGCTACTGTCCCGATTCCAACCGTTGGTTTGCGTGGTCGGGTTGCTTTAGCTGACTTTATTGGCCTGACTGGCCGCATTGGTTACCTGGGTTATTCCGGCAACAGCTTTACCGATTTCGATGCTCAAGTTGAATTCTCACCGCTGCCAACACTGGGCATCTATGCTGGTTATCGTTTTCTCAAACTTAAAGTTGATACCAGTGGCATCTTGGCAGATGTAACATTAAAAGGCCCGCATGCCGGAGTCTTTTTTCGCTTTTAACCCAAGAACCGACATAGATATTGGATGTATACTAAACAAGCGATGGCTGGAAAGTTAGCTGCGGTTTATAAAGCAAAACAGTAACCTTAGCTTTCACCGCAGAGTACGCAGAGGAACGCAGAGTTAAAACCAAGCATAGCTCTGCGAGCTGTTGGGCGACCTCTGTGATAAAAGTTTTTTCGTCAAGAGCGCCTCAGGTCGCGTTGCGAACACCCAACGATTGAGTAACGAAATGGTAAACTCACCATTTTGTTACTCAAGAGGACCACTCATCGGCTGGAAAATCATCGACCATAATAGCCTGCCTGATTGACTGGCGCGCCTCTGACAACAGGTCAGCCTCCTGCTGATTGATGGTATTATCCCGCAGCAAGGATTCAAGCCACTGCGCATAAGGCAGGTCCGGAGTGTGTATCTGTCCAAGCTTGCGCAGTTTGCGTTCAATCGGTTCAGCCCGTATCAACAGGGTCATGGCACGATGCAATCTGCCCGTTATATCCTCATCTGATTCTGACACATAAATGCCATGCACCAAACGATCTCTCGAAGCGCATGGTTCAAGCAACATTGCCGCCACCAGATGTTGTGTCTGATCATCAGGCAGATGACAACGGCGCCCCAACGGCAAAACCCAGAGCCTCATTTTCCAGGCTAGCAATCGCACCGGGAAATTTCGAATCACGCCATCAAGTGCCTGCTCCACCTGAAACAGACTGTATTGACAGACCCAGTCTACAAGTGGCAAATCAGCTTTCGGTCGCCCATCATCTTCAAAGCGTTTCAACGTCGCGGAACAGAGATAGAGATACGCCATCGCATCGGCAAATCGCCCTGACATGGACTCTTTGCGTTTCAACTCTCCGCCTAAGGTCAACAGTGCCACATCCGCCATCGCAGATGTTGCAGCACTGAAGCGGGCAATCTGTTTGTAATAACGAGATGTTGCGCCAGCCACCGGCGATGGCGCCAGCCAGCCACCTGATAAGCCATACAGCAGGGCCCGCGCAATATTGGCTATGCTGTATGCCAAATGCCCCATCAGTGCTTTATCAAAGCGCACCAAGCCCTCATCCCCCTGCATGGCTGCTGAAGTGATCTCCTCCTGCAGATAGGGGTGACAACGCATCACCCCCTGACCGAACACAATCATACTGCGCGTCAGAATATTTGCCCCTTCCACCGTAATCGCCACCGGTATCGATTGATAGGTGCGCCCCAAATAATTCGATGGCCCCATACAGATGCCACGTCCACCATGTATATCCATGGCATCATTGATGACTTGCCGCATGGATTCCGTCAGATAGCGCTTGGAAATTGCAGTCAGCACGGCTGGCTTTTCGCCCGCATCAAGTGCCGACGTCGTCAATCGCACGGTGGCATCCATCATATAGGTCAGCCCTCCAATGCGGGCCAGAGCCTCCTCCACCCCTTCAAAGCGCCCGATCGACGTGTTGAATTGCTTACGTAACCGCGCATATGCACCGGTACTATCACTGGCCATTTTTCCTGCCGCACTACTTAACGACGGTAAAGAGATGCCGCGCCCAATCGACAAACGTTCAACCAGCATACGCCAGCCTTTGCCAATCATCTCCTGCCCACCGATAACCCAGTGCATGGGCATAAAAACATCCACGCCACGATTGGGGCCATTCTGAAAAGCAATACCCAGTGGATCATGGCGGCGACCAATCTCAATCCCTGCGCTACTAACTGGGACCAGTGCGCAGGTGATACCAAGATCCTCTTGCGACCCCAACAGATGATCGGGATCATAAACATGGAAAGCCAGGCCCAGCACCGTCGCGACAGGGCCAAGGGTAATATATCGTTTTTCCCAGTTAAGTAGCATACCCAGCGTCTCTTTACCCTCAAACGCTCTCTTGCAGACCATACCGGTATCGGGAATCGCACCGGCATCTGATCCTGCATCAGGATTGGTCAGGGCAAAACATGGAACCTCTTCACCATTGGCCAGACGTGGTAAATAATGGTTTTTCTGATCATCCGTTCCGTAAGCCATCAATAGTTCAGCAGGGCCTAAAGAGTTCGGCACCATGACGGTAACGGCTGTCGCCCCGCTTCGACTGGCAATTTTTTGAATCACGCGTGAATGCGCATAGGCAGAGAACGCCAAACCACCATATGCTTTCGGAATAATCATACCGAAAAACCCCTGTGATTTTATAAACGCCCAAACCTCCGGGCTTAAATCATGATCCACATGATTAATCTGCCAGTCATCCAGCATCGAGCAGAGCTCATCTACGGGGCCATCCAGAAACAACTGCTCCTGTTCGGACAATGTCGGAGCAGGCATATCAAGCAGTTTGCGCCAATTCGGATCACCCTGAAACAGTTCAGCATCCCACCACACGGAACCCGCCTCAATCGCATCTTTTTCAGTCTCTGACATTGGTGGTAAGGAGCGTTTAATATAGGCCTTCAACGGCTTGCTGAAGTACGTTTTGCGTATAGATTCAAGCGAAAAAGGAACAAGGCTAGCAGCAACCAGCAGGGCAAAAAACGCCCCGAGATAAGCACTCATACCGGCTAACATCAATACAACATCAACAACGACAAGCCCCCCTATCCAAACATGCAGAGAGCATTTCATTCTGGCTAATGAGAACAACAGAGAGAACAGGGTGATAAAAAGTAATATCCAGAGCATTGCAAACCTCCACGACTACCTGTAAGTCCTGAGTATACGCTTAATCTTTCACACGTGCATAAAAAAAGGGCTCCAATGAGCCCTCTTTTATGCTTCATCATTAAGAATCTCTAAAAACTATAACTCACACTACTTGCAAATATGTGTATATTGGTTTCATACAAGCCGTTTCTGGAAGCATTGGAGCCTGTTGAAGCTGTCTGCTGTCGATCTTTAAACAGTACATACATATAAGCGAGGTCAACACTCACTTCATCAGTCAGGTCATAACCAAGGCCGGTGGAAAATGTTTGAATGTCATTTGTAGGCAACAATGGTGTGAATTCAGAATCTTTCACTGGCGTAGGATCATACGCGTACCCTAGGCGTAGGCGTAACTCTTCTGAGGCCTCCCATTCAGCCCCGACACGAAACGCAGTCGTTGCTTTCCAGTTTTCACGCACTGTAATGTTAGATATCGATACTACCGGAGGAACAGGAATCCCTGTTGGAACGATTAATGGCGTTGAATAGTTAAATGCTAATTGATCAAACTTCGTCCAGTTCACCCAATCCACGTTCAATGAAATAGTCAAACCATCCATAGGAAAAAAAGCCAATCCGGCGCTAAACATATCCGGCGTAGTAACTGTAATGGCATTCGCACTAGTAGAACTTGTAGGGATTACTCTGGATGTACCTGTCGCATTCACCTTAATTTTACTGCGGTATGACAAGCCAACATTTACAACATCGCTCTTATACATCGCGGCAACATTATAGCCCCACCCTGTACCCTTAAAATTTTGAGGAAGTATCGATGTATTAAAGTCGACATTCTTCAACCACCCCAAGTCTGCCCCCACCGCTATGGCAAAATGATCTGAAATCTTAAATGCAATATTCGGATTAATCATCAACATCTCTAAATTTGAAAAAAGTGCATTCGTTGCAAAAGGAACAGTAGACGGCCAATCTACTTTCGTGCCGAACGGCGCATTCACACCAAGCCCCCAGGCTATGCCCGTATTTTCCTGTATATTACTAACATACAGGTGCGGCACCAGCGCAAGGTCATTCTTGGGTTTCGTTGCAACAGCCGCATTTGAAGTAAATTGAACATTGGGGGCAAGCACAACGCCACCAGCCATGACCTGGCCTCTCTTGGCAAAAGCCAAGCCAGCCGGATTGTACCATAGGGCCGAAGCATCATCAGCAACCGCTGTAAACGCATTGCCCATTCCCATCGCTTTCACGCCCTGCTCCGGAATCTGATAACCACCCGCCTGAGCAGTCGACACCCCTGCAACCAACATTACAGATAGAAAAACACCTTTTTTCATCATAACTCCCTCCATTCCTCTATTTGAAATATATACGAATAAGGTGGTTTTGCAATTATCCTATCCTTCTCATATCACCAAACAGCCCTTAACGAATAACAGAGCGAATCAGATGCGAAGGCTTTCCATTCACATAACCAATCGCATAGGCGGCAATGCCATAAGTGGATATCCATGTGCCGGTATTGGCCTCACAAGCCCAGGCCGCCATAAAAGCGGCATAATTTGGATCGGCCTGATTATCAATAGGATCAGGAGCCGTACATGGACACTCTCCGAGTGCCAGACTACCGCCAACACAAGCCGTGGCTTCTGTGCCACCATAGACAGTGGAAGGGTCTAATGGGAATATTTCGATATCTCTGGCCGAATCCGTCGCATCTACAGCTGTTATCCAGACAATAGCACCATTAAGTGGAATATCCTCTCCAACTACCGGTATAGCCCTATGTGGCAAGGGAGGTATAGATGCTGTAATCACACCATCTGATGCGATATCCAGCTTGATATAACGTGGCAATTTCGCACTGATGCGATACATGGAAGGTTGAATCCTGTTTGTATCTCCTGGAGATAGAGTAATATCCAGACAATTGGAAAACAGGGTATAATTTTCCATACAGAGGTATCGATTAGCCATGGGGGAGTTATCAAAATACATGAGCTGACCAGCAGTATACACTGTGGCATCGGTATCCACCGCATTAGCCCCTGCAACACCGGTTGGACCAGGATCCCACAAATAGTTCTGCAACTCCAGAAAATCACCTATCGCACTGGCATTGGTGGGCACCTGTGGTTCACCAAAGGGAGCTGCGACATAGGAACCTGAATAGGTGTGATTATCAAATTCAGCATCATTGGCGATTGCCCATCCCATATAATAGACAGCACTCTCGGCATAATAATAGGCCTCTGTCGATGTTTGCGCCGCAGCACTAGTCTGACTGCCCGATTTGCTGGCAAAATACATACCGAGCGACATTAAGGTCAACAGACTGAGCATAATGATTGATGTCATCAATACAAAACCGGACTCACCATATTGAGGCTGCTCTCTTTTAGCGGACAGACCCATCATCAATTCCTCGGCCATGTTTTAAACGATAGTGATAAGGTCTTACTCTGATGTTGTTCATTGCTATATGCCGCAGTCAATGTCACATCCACCTCCCCTGCAGTGGAAATGGTGGCTGCCAAACCACTGCTTACATCCATACCACGAATCAACTCTTCAAATTTCCACACACAAGTATCCGGTCTGAGCCAGTAAATTCGGTCAGTGGCAGTGCGCTGATACTGAATGATACCGGTATTCCCATCCATATCCTGATAGGTAAGTGTTTTACTGGTCGCATCCCAATAGGGAAACGAGGGAAAGTTGACGGGATAATTGTTAGGTAAACTCACACTCTTATTATTCGGTGAGTCACATAGAGTAGCCGGCTTTCTTGCTCCAGCCTCCAAATCGGAAGGGAATGATGGTATGGGGGCAGTCACCACAACAGAACCTCTCAGACCAGCTTGCATCAGATGTGAAGCCAGATACAGGTCACCCATGATTTCGGTCTGCGAAGAGATCACTCTGGACACATTACTATTCGACATAAACACCATCGTGATGCCTCCGATAATCAGCAAACCCATCGACATACTAATCAGCATTTCAATCAGTGTGAAACCACGCTGCAAACGTTTATCTTGGAAATGCGATCTCGCCATGCAATAGCCTGCCCTCTCCATTATTTCACCATCGACAAATGCGTCAAATAAATTGAATGGGATTTACCTTTATTCGACCACGTTACCGTTACTAGTTTGGTTTGCGGAGTATTGTTATATCCCTGTTTGGTAAAACTCTGAAACGACGACAAACTGGCAGGCATAGGGCCTGACACCTGCACTTCGGCCGCCTGAATAGTATAGCTAATACCGATACCGGTTGTCGGTGTGCATGCCACACTAATCGGCATGCCCGGAGTTCCCGTACTTAATACACAGCCAGCACCAATCACGGGTGCATTATCATTGGCATCATGCTGCCAGAACTCCATCACCTGTTCTGCCAGATGTACTGCCGAAAGGCGTTCCCGCGACACCTGGCCCGTACTCATTGTCGAAATAGTGAAACTACCAAGCGAAAGCACAGCAACCGACACGATAACCAGGGCCACCAGCACTTCAATCAGCGTAAAACCAACCATCTCTGCTCTCTGATTCATTGTATATATGCCCTGCCAATCACATTCACTATTATCTTTTTGCTTGGTCCATCTATTGTCGTTGTAGCAATAGTAATATTGCCCGAATTCGCCGTACCGCGACTGGAAAATGTTCTTGTTGCAGCAGAGGAAATCGTAAGATTATTTGCAAACTGACTAAATGAGACCGCTTCATTTTTGCATAAGCCACATGAACCATTTCCCGTGGTATCTGCATCAAAAGTATAGGATGTTTGTGTAAAACTAATGCTCACACTGCGGTTATCTGCCACCGCCTTAATTCTTGCCTGCTTCAGATGCGCTATCAGAGCCTGTGTTGCACTGCGCACTGCCTGCTTCTCGCGCCAGTCTGAAAAAGCCGGAATACCGATGGCCGATACAACGCCCATAATTGCCATCACAACAATCACCTCAATCAGGGTAAATCCACGCTGACGATCCAGTAAACTGGCCGTTGCAAAAACTCCAGCTTGCTTGCTCGGATTGCTTCCGATTAGATTCGGATTCATGCGCATCTTATCTCTTATCGCCAAAATCGTTTTCTCCTTAAGTATTCTGATGGCTTTGACCATCAGCACAGGATATATGCTTTTTTCCAACAATCTACCAGAATTGAATGCGCTGTCTGAATATCGGCCCGCGCTGGTATCGCGCGTCTACAATAGCGAAGGCGAATTGCTGGCTGAATATGCCGATGAGCACCGTATTCTGGTACCGTTCAAGGATATTCCTGAAAAATTAAAAAATGCATTTCTGGCCGCTGAAGATCAACAGTTCTATGAGCACCCTGGCATTAATCCGGCCCGCATTGCTTCCGCCGCACTGGCCAATCTGCGTGCTGGGCATACCGTCCAGGGTGGATCAACGATTACCCAGCAGGTAGCGAAGAACTTTTTACTAACATCCGAAAAATCCTATGTTCGCAAAGCCCGCGAAGCCATCCTTGCCTACCGTATTGAGCAGGCCTTCTCCAAAGATGAAATTCTCTATCTCTACCTTAATCATATTTATCTTGGCCGTGGTGCTTATGGCATCGCCTCTGCTGCATGGCGTTATTTCCATAAAAGTCTGGATGAACTGACTCTGGCGGAATGCGCCACGCTGGCAGGCCTACCTAAAGCGCCAGGTAAATATGCACCGCATATCAATCCCAAAAAAGCGCTGCAACGGCGTAATACTGTACTCAGGCTGATGCGCAGCAGTAGACTCGCAACTGCCAGTGCCGCAAATCGCGCCATACGTGAGCCGCTGATCATTGCGCCATTAGAAAAAAGCAAACTCACCGATGCCTATGCCGATCAGGTCTATCAGGAGCTAATCAAACGCTTTGGTCTGAAAACGCTACGTCGACAAGGACTAACCATCGTAATCCCATACAATATAAAGGCTCAACAAGCCGCCATTCAAGCGGTTCGCCGCAATGTACTGGAAGTTGAACAGCGTCAGCTATACCGCTATCCCATTCATCATCCGGAGCGTGCATGGCCAGAGCTATTAAACACATGGCGACAGGCAGCAGGAGCCAACCCACCACCGCCATCAAGTTCGACATTAATCCCTGCATTGGTGGAAGAGGTCGATCAAAAGGGCAACATGATTGTTAACGACGGTAACCGCCGCTGGCATATCAAGAAAAACAGATGGCGCTGGAAAACTATCAAAGCGTACAAAAAGGATGGTGCCAGCGAAGAGATTCTGGCTGCCTTAGAGTTGCGCCCACGCACCTGGATTCCAGGTGATGAAGTGCGCCTGCAGGGTTTGCGCAAACCAGGGATTCGCTTGGCACAAGAGCCATCTGTCGAATCGGCTCTGTACGCCATCGATCTGGAACGCGGCACCGTATTGGCCAGAGTCGGTGGATACAATTATCAGACCAGTGGTTTTGATCGTGTGGGCAAAGCCTTGCGGCAACCAGGGAGTGCATTCAAACCATTCCTCTACACTTCAGCACTTGCCGCAGGTTCCACGGCTGCAACGACTGTAATGGATACGCCAGTTGTCTTTGACAACCGCAGGAGTGATGACTTTTGGCGACCTGAAAATTACAAGAACAAGTTTGCCGGGCCTGTACCTCTGCGTAATGCGCTGGAGCACTCGCGCAATCTGGCCTCTATTAAAGTGCTGCAGAATGTTGGCATCCGACGTTTTTTAAGCGACCTGTCTCATTATCCATTGGGCCGTACATTCCCTGCACAGCTGGCTCTCGCTCTCGGTGCAACTGAAGTAACACCGGAAGCATTAACAGAATCCTATGTCGTGTTGGCTGACCAGGGACGCAAATGGAAACCGATTGCAGTACAGCAGGTGCAGGACCGCACTGGTGAAACGCTGCACAGGGCTGTGGCGGGCAAACGCTGCCAGGTCTGCCATGTTGATCCTGTCATGAGCGTCAATGATTCCATGCGACCAGCGGAACAGGCGATTGACCCTATTGATGCATTTCTCATCACCAATATCATGAAAGGGGTCGTTCAGCATGGTACCGGCCGACGGGCGCGCGCTCTGAACCGCCCGTCTGCGGGAAAGACAGGTACCACCAATAAACAGGTTGATGCCTGGTATATCGGTTATACGCCACAGGTTTTAACGGCTGTATGGACGGGTAGAGATACACCGACACCGATGGGCCGCAGAGAAACAGGTTCCCGAGCCGCCCTTCCCGCCTGGCTTGATGCCATGCAATCCTTTCACCAGGGTAAAAAGGTGCGTGACTTTGTTCCGCCGCAAGGTATTGAGTGGGTTGCCATTGATCGCAAAACGGGCAAACTGCCAGGGCCGGATAGCAAAGATATTTTCCTTGAAGCATTCCGGGCCGATACCGCACCAACACAGGAGTCACCGGCCACAAGCAGTGAAAACAGGCCGCAAAATGAGGAAGAATCAAGCTTCTTCGAACTGGGTTTGTAAATCGCATAGGGTGAACAAACACTTCGGGGAATAACTATTGATAGAAAGTGAGTACTCGTTACAATGCCCCGCGAATTGGAAAACTTGATTTCAGTCGGTGTATCAAAAGGAGTACTAATGATTAAAGACAATCATAACAGGATTTTGGTACCAACTGATTTATCACTTCAATCAACGAATGCCTTACTTCAAGCTGTTTCATTAGCCAAAAAACTAGATGCTGAAATACACCTGGTATATATCGTAGATAGCCCAGAATTTACCAGAAAGAAGATGGTTGCCAGGCCACCTATTCAGAATTCTCCGCCTGTTCAACAAGCAGAAGAGATAACCCTGCTGCAAGAACAGGCTCAAACATGTTTTTTTCCAGTAATCTTACATATTGAGAAAAAACATGGTGATAGCGCGCCAGCAATTTGCAAAGTAGCCAAACGATTAAAAGCTGATTTCATTGTCATGGGACGGCGAAAAGAAAAGGGCCCACTGGAACATTTTCTGCATGGTTCAACGATCGAACGGGTTGTAGCGCATTCACCTTGCACAATCATTGTCACTGTCACCTAGTCGAGTAGATCATTCATTACTGACAACACCCTCACAGAACCGGACGTGTGGCGTTACCGCATCCGGCTCTTCCGGCCAAGTAACCCGGTTTGAGCATAAGCCAA
>CAYZJL010000004.1:23406-31478 GCA_964478615.1 uncultured Zetaproteobacteria bacterium | reverse complement strand
TGATCGAATTGGTCGCTGAAACGCATGAATTGATTGTCGGTGGTCTGGAAGCCTTACTTGCGGCGCATATTTTGGCAGTGATTCTGCATCAACGGCAGGGTCATCATATTATTGATCGCATCAAGCCAACAGCTTGAGCTACGACACTGTTATTAAGCCCAATCGACATTGACATGCGGCGCATGCCGCAAGCCTTTGATGCGCCTGCCATTTTGAAAAATCATGTATCATTTTCATTTCCACCAAGTGGTAGTTGTGATACATGATAGAGTGTTTTCTGGGCCATGAACTCTGCCGCCAGGCTTTTATCTTGCAGCACAGCATCGGGGAATGCATAAACACCCGTTAACACATCATGAAGGCCTTGTTGCTTTAAGAACTCCTGCAATCGAACCATGCGGGCATCTTGTGTTTCATGATTGCCCATCACAACAATACCTTCCACTTTATTACTGCCTTCAAGCAACTTGCCCGTTTCAAATGAGTTATGGCAGAAGAATATTTCAGCCCCAGGGAAATCCTCTTGCAGCTGCAGCATTTCCCGGCGGCGAAGCAAAAAGTGTTTAGCGTCCCGTTTGAAAACAACCACACCAACGGAATCGAGATCATTTTTATTGGCCACGCCAGTCAGATAATCGACATCCCCCATGAACACCTTATCACCCATACTGTGATGAACACGGGCGATAGCAAAATAATAAAATGCAAACTTAAATAGTGGTGCCAGATCAACAAAGTAGGTGGTATAGTTAACCGTCAATGCCATAACCACAATGGCTCCGGACTGCATAATGAGAAAGACTTTATCCAACAGTCCTTGCGAACGCCCGAACACAAACATGTATGCCATGCCCCACATAAACAGTATCGTCAGTGCAGCTACCATCCATGATGGCAGGGGCTTTAAGTTCGTGCCATTGGTGGCATCATCGAGCGCTGTTGCCATGAGTTCACCATCACTCCTCATGCCAACCGAGGTGTTTTTGAACACCGTCAAGCCTTCAGCCGAAGCGCCGATAATAACAATTTTGTCTTTAAAGAAACCTGCAGGAAAGAACACCTCTTCCCCATTCAGGTATGCCATGTAATCCGAGAAAGAGATTCTTTGATATGGCTTGTCATCTCCCCTCCAGTTCAACACAAAAGGTTTATCACTTTCCACCATAGGTTCGATGCCGGCCAGTGTTAATGCTGCTCCGGCCATGGTTGGAAATTTCCAGCTCTCCTCTTGCCACTCAAGACTCCATTTCCTCACCACACCATCTTTATCGGGGCGATGGTTCAATATGCCCATATCATGGCGCATGCCGGGAAGCCCGGGCAAAATAGCGGCAACGGTTGCATCAGTATTGCATGGCACAGTACCTGCCGGAATCAAATCACACACCTGCAGTTTACTATCAACATCACTTTGGGGATCAAGACGTAGCAGGGGATAGACCGTGACAAACGATTCACTGGCAATATAGCTCAGCACAGCATCACTCTTAGGGTCACTTTTATCCGGGTCAGTAATCAATACCGTGAAGACAACCGATAAGGCCTCTTCAAATTCAAGTTCCGCCAGCGCTTCAGCAAACACCTCACGCTTCCATGGAAAGCGGCCATACTCTTCAGACATGGCAGCCAGTGACTTTTCATCAATATCGAGGATGACGATACCTGCCGATGGTGAGGGTGTTTCCCATCTGTATTTCATCACGGTATCAAAGGTTCTTGAATCCAGGTTACCCACCTTGCTGCTGCTCACCGACCAGAACATAACAACAACGGACAAAATGACCGCAAGCAGCCAATAAAAATAAGAAATACTTCTAAAGCAGAGTGATGGGATCAACCATTTTAACTGAAACAGAAACGAGGTGTGGTCATCCCTATGATCAACGCTCATCTTCTGTCACCTCTTGTTTTTTGGAGACAGCCAGGCGTCCTGTATCTCTGAGGCTGTCAATAGGATCCATCCAGGCTTCTGTTTCCTCAATTTTCACATGCGACACCTTGATCCAGCCTTCAATGTGATCAGCGGTTTTGATCATGATCCAAAAGCCTTGCCTTTGCCCCAAAAGCTCCACCTCACCTAATTTGGCGATGCCGACCTGTTCAGCATGCACACTCGGCTCGGCAAACAGAGGCTGCTCTGAATACATCTCAGCAGCATGGGCGGTAACATGCAACACCATAGATGCAAGCATAAACATCATTATCAACAAGGTGTGCATGCATAGTTGTTTCGTTTGAAATAGAGAAGGAATCATCATCTGCTTTTACTCACTGTTGTTTTAATTTGCATGAATTGTATTACAAAAAAGAGCTCAAATTTATAAGGTTGTGAGCATGGATGCCAATGTTGCGGAGTATAGACTAAAAAACTGAAATATCATGTTTGATGCAAACTGCCCATTACCAATTATGATTTTCAACGCTATACTACTTGCATGCATATTCCCCGTTTCTCCCTCTCTGTTCTCTCTTCACTGTTCGCTGCGCTATTTTTGATGCCTGCCCTGCTGATGGCTGCTGATGACGCAATGGCACCACCCAAAGTGACAACGCCGGGCCTGGCATCATCGCTTGGCGATGATGAGCGCAGTGATCCGGCCGCAAACTTGCATGATGAATTGAATGCCCCGGATAGTAACAGAGCCGTAGATGTGCGTTCGTATAAACGCAAAGATGGCACAACGATTACCGAGTATGGTCCAAAAGGGAACGTGTTCCAAATCAAGGTCCAGCCTCCGGGAGGTATGCCTGCGTATTATCTATATCGTAATGCAGCGGGTGAATTTGAGCGCCGTTTGCCAGGTGGTGCAAAAGGGATTGTTGCTCCGAGCTGGATTTTAAAAGAGTTCTAATGATTTCAAAGATGGGATTGCAGCATACCTGAATGATACAAAACTGTTCACCACATCCATCACGAGCACCTGCGCTTACGCTTATTACAGATACATCCCGGTTTTCGGGTGAATCTTTTTTTGATCATGTGGAGCAAGCCCTATGTGGTGGCGTAGAAGCTGTCCTGCTGCGCGAGAACATGCTTACTTCAGCAAAACTACTGGCGCTGGCATCACGCCTTCGTCAGATAACCCAGGCCCATCATGCGCGTTTGATCATTCATTCTCAGGCTGATATTGCGGCAGCAGTAGGGGCAGATGGTGTACATTTGTCCAGTGCTGAGATCACTACTGTGGCAGCGGTTCGACAATGGTTGAGAGCGCCGGAAATGACCCTGTCGGTTTCATGTCATGATGCTGGTGAGTTGGCTCTGGCGCATGAGGTGGGAGCTGATTTCGCCATGCTCTCCCCACTTTTTCCGACCAATTCACACCCCGGAGCGCCGCCTTTGGGCATTGACCTGTTTGATGTACTGGTTTTTGATGCTAAGTTACCCATCATTGCGTTGGGTGGCATTGGGCTGGATAATTGTGCTGCACTGCAGGGCCGATGTTTAGCCGTGATTGGAGCCATTCTATCGGCTGATAATGCCAAACATGCTGCGGAGCAGCTGTTTAAGGCGGCATCAACGCGCATAAGGGAGAGCTGATTGATGAAGACACTGATATTGATTCGTCATGCCAAATCGAGCTGGGATGAAGGTGTAGGTGATGTTGAGCGTAGCCTGAATGCACGTGGTCTCTCTGATGCGCCTTTGATGGGAGAACGCCTTGCACGCCGTTTAGCCGCTGCAGAGCAGTCATTGGATGCCTTGATCAGCAGCTCAGCACAACGGGCAGGCCAGACGTCGCGCTTGTTGGCACAGGCGCTGTCGTTCCCCGAAGCATCTATCCAATGGCGCAGTGAGTTGTATCTGGCCAGCCCTCACACCATGCAGGATATTGTTCGTCATTTGCCGGATGCGCTGCATACTGTAGCCTTGGTAGGGCATAACCCCGGCATCACGGAACTGGCAGAAAAACTTACGGGTGATCATTTCGGAAATATGCCGACATGTGGCATGGTGACGGTTGAATTTCCTGTGGATCATTGGCTGGATACAGGTAGTTGGGCAGATTTTGTGCACTTCGACTACCCTAAAGCAGCATGATGTTGAGAGATGATAGATATATCACTTTAACGCTCACAGATATTATTCTACTTGTCAGTATTGAATTTTTATATCTACACTACGCGTTATGAGTAGTGAGAAATTAAAACTTTTTGTGCCGGCTATAGTGCTGGCCTTGCTTGGTTTTGTGATTGCATTTCAATTCGTTGATCCTGCACCGCCGATGACATTGACGCTTACGGCAGGTCAGAAAGGTGGGGCATATTATGCGCATGCAGAATCATATCGTGATTTTTTGCAACAGCGCGGCGTAACTGTTCAAATCCTTGAATCAGCGGGGTCGATGCAAAATATAGATCGCCTAAAATCTGGAGAAGCTGAGCTTGCATTTGTTCAGAGTGGCCTTGTATCGCCTGAAACTGCGCAGTCTGAAAAGCTGCAATCTCTTGGTAGCATGTATTATGAACCGTTATGGGTTTTTTTACGGCAGGGTGTAAATCTCCAGCTGTTAAGCGAGTTAAAGGGTAAGCGTATTGCCATTGGTCTGCCTGGCAGTGGTACCAAAGCGCTGGCTCTGCAACTGCTGCGCGATAACGGTATTGATGAAAGTAATACGAGCTTGCTGGCGATCTCCTCTTTAGAAGCAGTCAAACTGTTGCGCAGTGCAAAGGTGGATGCGCTGTTTGTTGTATCAGCCGCCAGTAGCGGCACCGTGCAAAGCTTGCAACAGAATAAATATGTACATTTAATGTCGATTAAGCGGGCTACGGCTTATACGCGCCGCATGGATTCGATCTCATCGGTGATGTTGCCACAAGGGGCGTTGAATCTTGCGCTGAATGTCCCCGCTGTTGATACGCCGCTACTGGCTAGTGCTGCAACCTTGATGATGAATGAGAATCTGCATCCGGACTTGCAGGCTCTGGTGATGCAGGCTGCTGCGGAAATTCATGTTGGAAAGAGCCTCTTTTCATCGGCCGCTCACTTTCCAACACCTCAGTATGCCGGTCTGCCCCTGAGCAGTATTGCGGATAATTTTTATAAATCGGGACCACCTCTGTTGCAGCGTTATCTGCCATTCTGGGCGGCGACCATGATGGATCGTTTGAAGGTGATGTTACTGCCGTTTATTGCCTTGCTGCTGCCGCTATCCAAGGTGATGCCGCCATTGTATCGCTGGCGTATTCGTTCGCGCATTTATCGTTGGTATAAGAAGCTGAGCGATATTGATGCGGGCACTGTTGATGGTTATTCACCAGCCCTACTGGCAGAACTGGAACGTATGGAAATGGAAATTCGCAAGGTGAAAGTACCGCTTCCTTATGCTGAAGAGCTATATCATCTGCGTGTACACCTGGCTTTGGTGCACGACCAGCTTAAACTGGCAAGGCAAGAAGCACTGGATCAGGAAGCTTTGCAGCAGTCAGATGTAGAACAGGGCTAACAGAGAACGAACCGAGTCGGATCAAACCGGATCTACGCTTAAACAGACAAAGGATCAATCATGAACAGAAACAATATAGAACTGCTGGCACCAGCCGGCACAATCAAAAATATGCGTTATGCTTTTGCATTTGGTGCAGATGCTGTTTATGCAGGTCAGCCGCGCTATTCATTGCGTGTGCGCAATAATGATTTTCAGTTGGATAATCTGAAAACAGGTATTGATGAAGCCCATGCACTGGGCAAAAAGTTTTTTGTCGCCAGTAACCTGTTACCACATAATAACAAGCTGAAACGTTATCTGGAGCATATGCAGCCGGTGATTGATATGAAGCCTGATGCATTGATTATGGCCGATCCCGGTCTAATTATGATGGTGCGCGATCGCTGGCCGGATATGCCGGTGCATCTATCGGTGCAGGCCAATACGATGAACTGGGCGGCGGTGAAGTTCTGGCAGTCGATGGGCGTGAGCCGCATTATCCTGTCGCGTGAACTGAGTCTGGATGAGGTCGAAGAGATTCGTCAGCGCTGTCCTGATATTGAGCTGGAAGTATTTGTGCATGGCGCGCTCTGCATGGCCTATTCGGGTCGTTGTCTGCTATCCGGTTATTTTAATCATAGGGATGCCAATCAGGGTAGCTGCACCAATGCTTGTCGTTGGGACTATGGCCTGGAGAAAGCAGCTGAAGATATCTCTGGTGATATTGTCCCGATTCAGGTGCTTGATGGTATGAATAATGCCCAGCCGTTTGCTGAAACGGGCAGTGTTGAACGTCATCCCCTAGCTGATCAGGTCTATACCTTGACCGAGCCGAATCGGCCTGATGAACAGATCCCTGTCTTTGAAGATGAGCATGGTACTTATATCATGAACTCGAAAGATCTGCGTGCTGTGCAGCATGTAGAGCGATTGGTAAATATCGGTATTGATTCGCTGAAGATCGAAGGGCGCACCAAATCACACTATTATGTGGCCCGTACAGCTCAGACCTATCGCCAGGCGATTGATGATGCGGTGGCAGGAAAACCGTTTGATGAATCGCTGATGTTCCAACTTGATGCTTTAGCCAACCGTGGTTATACCGATGGTTTTTATACCCGTAAACGCAGTTCATCGACTCAAAACTATGAGACGGGCAATTCGAAATTTGATGTGCAGCGTTTTGTTGGTGAAGTGGTGGCTTATGATGAAGAGACAAAGCTTGCTGAACTGATTGTAAAAAATAAATTTTCGGTGGGTGATTCGGTTGAACTGGTGAATCCTGCTGGCAACACGACCTTTATTGTCGAATCCATCAATGATGCACGTTATGGCCGCCCGATGGATGTGGCTCCGGGCAGTGGTCATCAGGTGAAAATTCCTGTGCCGGTCAAACCGGATATGCATGCGCTGCTGGCGGTTAACCTAGCCGCTTAGCTGGATTCTTTCGCGGCTTTTTTTGTGTGCAGGATACTGCTAACCATGCTGCACAGATCCAAACTCATGCATGCTAGTAGAACCCTTTTTGCACAGTGCATATATTTGAGTGGAAGGTTTATGCCTTTCAGAGATCATCGGTTTCGGTCAATTGAAGCGTAATTTCCGGGGCAGAAACATTGTTGCGTAGATTCAGAAATAGCGTTTCGCGATGCATGGAAATACCGGTGATGCGCGCTTTGTTGTGGGTAGCTATGCGACTGAGTCGATTGCCGTTATAGACCCACAAGTGTGAGGGGTTGATGCCATCGCTGATCCATAACCATTGGCGTGCGAGATCCCAAACCAGATCCTCCGGATGGTTCAATTGTTCATCCTTGAGATAGGTTGATAATTTTGGCTGTTCGCCTCTGTCATTCAGTTGCAGTATCCGGGCTTGAGAGGGCTCAGCGATCAGGATGAGCCCGTCCGGTAGAATGGCAATGCCGCCTAGCGGACTAAAAGCACGGGCACCAAGCTGGTGGGCTTCCGCTTCAGCACTTTCAGGATTATCGATGCTCACCCAGCCCTGCTGCTCATGCAGCACCTGCAATATGCGGCTGCGTAGTTCATAACGGTAGATTCGCCCTTGTTGATCGGCGCCGGACATGTAAGCAAATCGTCCGTCTATGGAGAAGGCGAAACCACTGTGGCTAAAGCGGCCAGCATCTGGCAACGGTGCGATTGCGGGATGGCTGATTGATAGTGAGCCGCGATCAATGCGTTGATCAATTGGCAGCCTGTTTGGTTCAGTGATGCGCCAGATCATGCCCTGATCAAACTGTTCGCCGATCCACAGGCTAGTGTCCGGCGCGATTTTCAGTCCGTGTGCACGATGCAGGCCACTGAGCAGCGTTTGATGGCGGCCTGAGTTCATGCTGATGGAGACAAGGCTGGGGCTGGAGAGTCCGGCGCTGTTTTCGAGACTGATGTAGAGCCATTTTCCATCTTTGGAAGGGGTTGTCGCTTGTGGATTGGTATTACGCCATGCCGCCAGCGATTGTACTTTCCAGCCAGGAGCAAGATCGAGCTGAATGGCATCGAATGAGCAGCTAAGCAGTAGCATGACGGATGTCAAAATGAAGAACAGGCGGTGCATGCCTTTAATGTAGCTGGTAAAGAGCTGGGTGCAAGCATGCTCCAGAAAGCCAGCGGGCTCGCCTCAGT